>JAITKT010000468.1 GCA_031278225.1 Deltaproteobacteria bacterium | reverse complement strand
CGAACCTTCGGTCCAGAACCTTCTTTTGAGTCTTTATCTGGACGAGGAGAGAGTGGAAGACTGGGCGGGCGCCTCCGAAGAATATCTGAGAAGGGATCCCAATCCCCAAGCCAATCTGGCCGAAAGATTTTCCAAATACTCGCAAATAGCCCAAGTCTATCAGGAGCTCGGAAGAACCTCGGACGCCCAAAGGAACTACGACCTCGCCATGGCCAACAAACCCCCGGACGCGACGGGGGAATCCCTTTACGCCATAGCGGGGGGTTACAGAAGGATGGGCCTGAACGACAGCTACAAATCCGTCCTGGAGGAAATGACCAAACTCTCCGATCCCCTGTGGCAGAGAGTGGCCAATCAGGAGTTGGCGCAGACCTGAAAAGGCCTTGAAAATAAGCGTTTATCTCCTGTTTCGGGATGCGACGCCGGACGGAATTCGCGCGTTTTAACTAAAAAACAAAAAAAACGGAAAAGAGACCGCTTTGTCCCTTTTCCGTTTTTCTTTTTCGAAATCTTCGTTGTTTTCGACGCGTCCGCGGCCCTCAACCGGCCTCGGCTTCGGCGAGTCGGGCCTTCACGTTGAAATCCACGTCCTGGAAGGGTTTGCGCCTCATGCGGTGGGGAAGGGCGAGCTCGGCGGCCTCCACCACCATCTCGGTGTCGATTTTTTTGTTTTTCCAGGCGGACAGGGTCATGGCGGTTTTGATGACCGTCAAATCACCCCTGTGCCCGTCCACCCCGAGTTTGAGCGATATGTTCACGGCTTCGGTCAAGGCGAGATCGGTCAGCTCCACCTTCGGGAGTCTTTCCGCCGCTTCCTCTATTCTGTGGCCCAGCTCTTTTTCCTTCCCGGACCTCTCAAAAACGTATTTTTCGGGGTTTTCCTCGAACAAAAGCCTTTCTTTCACCACCTCTTCCCTGAGCTTGGGATCCCCGAGTCCTTTGACTTCCACGCACAAACCGAAACGATCCAGAAGCTGGGGTCTCAGTTCCCCTTCCTCGGGGTTCATGGTGCCGATGAGGGTGAAGAGGGCGGGGTGACTCACGGAAATACCCTCCCTTTCCACGAAGTTGCGACCCATGGCGGCGGCGTCCAACAGGACGTCCACCAGAAAATCGTCCAAGAGGTTAACCTCGTCCACGTAGAGGATGCCCCTGTTGGCCTGGGCCAGAAGTCCGGGCTCGAAGACGCTCTCTCCCGCGGTCATGGCCTTTTCCAGATTCAAGGATCCGAGAAGCCTGTCTTCCGTGGCCCCTATGGGGAGCTCTATTAAGGGTCTGCGTCTGTTCTTGATGGGGATTATGCGTTTGTCTCCCGTTTTTTTCCCGTACTTGGCCGCGCAATCGTCGCACCACCTTTCCGGGGAAAAGGGATCGCAGGAATAGACGCAGCCTTCCACCGTCTCCTGGGAAGGGAGAAGCTCGACCATGGCCCTGACCGCGGTCGATTTGGCCGTGCCCTTTTCTCCCCTGATGAGGACCCCGCCCAGGGCGGGATTGATGACGGCCAGGATCAGGGCCGTCTTCATCTTCTCCTGACCCACTATGGCCATGAAAGGAAAATTGAATTTCATGTCGCTTTCTTCGCGTTCGTCAAAAAAAAACCCGCCCGGGCGGGTCAATCATCCCGGTTTTCCCCGAAAACGGCTTCGGGAAGCGTTCGCGAGCCCGAACCCGCGACCCGCGAAGGGTTATTCGGACGGTTGTCGGCTTTTCGAAAATTCGGACCTTTTCCCAAAGGCGAATTTGTTCAGTGCGTTTCGAAAAAAGGGGACTTTTACGGTCCGTTCACCTCGATTTTACGTTTTTTTGTCAAATCCTTATCATAAATTGTTCATTTCGGTTTAAACGCAAAACGTTGATAATATGCTCTAAATTCCCTTTTTTGACTTTTTCGGACCACCTTATTGAGTGTTATTCATTTATTAAGAAGACCTTAAAATCGAAAACCCGGGAAAAATCCCCGGAAGGAACCGGACGGCTCCAAGCGTCTCCGGGCGTCCCGATCCCCGTCGGGAACGTAAGGTTTTAAGGGGGATAAAACCGCCTCTCGGCGTCGCGGGAGCCGAAACGACGTCTCCGACCATCCCGACCCCGTCTTCCGCGCGGGTTTTCCGGCCAGGGCATTCAGTCGGTCTTCACCCCGAACTTGGTCATGAGGATCTCCATGTCCTTGTTGGTCTTGTAGGAGATTTCCACCTTTTTGGTCTTGCCCTTGTACTTTATGCTCACCTTGAAACCCCCGAGGCTGTCCGAAAAGGACTTCTCCAGGGACTCGTAGTAAGCCGCGTCGGATTCGCCCGCCTTGGTTTTGGGATCTTTCTTCTTTACCCTGTCGTTGTATTTCTTGGCCAGCGTCTCGGCCTGTCTCACGGTGAGGTTTTTGGTCATCACCCGGCTTCTGGCTTCGGGCCACAGGTTTTTGTCGTTTATGGAGAGTATGGCCCTCCCGTGCCCCGGGGTGAGCCTCTTGAACCTTATGTCGTCCTGGATGTCGTCCGTCAGTTCCAGAAGCCTTATGGAGTTGGAGACGGTCGAGCGGTCCTTTCCGGTCAGTTTGGCTATCTGGAGGTCCTTTCTCCCGAACTCCTTCTCCAGCCTCCTGAAGGCCTCGGCTTCCTCTATGGGGTTCAGGT
>JAITKT010000436.1 GCA_031278225.1 Deltaproteobacteria bacterium | reverse complement strand
GGGAGCGTCGGCCGGCGCGTCGGTGACCGCGGCCGCCCGCCCGACCCTTTTCGAACCTCTCATTTTAGCAAAATCCGGGGTCGCCCGCGGGTTTCGCCCGGGCGTTTCGGGCTTTCGCTTCTCTTGGGCCGCGGGATTTCGGGGGCGGCCCCCGGCGAAAAAACGTCCCGGACGGGGGATGGGAAAACCCCGGGGGGCGCGCCCGCGCCGTTTCGACGCGTCGTTTCGCCCGAGCGGTTTCGCCCCCGCCGTTTCCCCCCCGCCGTTTTCCCCCCGCGAAAACCCCAGGGGTCAAAGCCCCTCCGACTCCCCCGGCGTTTCGTCCGCGGCCGGGGACAAAACTTGCCTCGATGCCGTGATTTTATCACACGGAAGGGTCAAAAGACAGAGCGGAGGGGACGGGAAAGGACGGGACGGGACGCGGCCCGGGCGCTTGAGGGAATGTTTCGGGGAGCTTTTCCGCGGAGCCGGGGAGAGACGGTGAAGGAGGGAAAATGGTTGCGCGGGGGCGGAAGCCACCGGATTTTGGGGTGGTTTTCGCCGGGGAAGTCCCGGAACGGGGAAAGGCGGGGGGAAAGGGAAAGAAGAGGAAAGGGAAGGCGAAAGGGCGGGTCTTTTCGCGGGCGCCGGGGTTTTTCGCGAGGCGCGCCGCGCCCCCCCCCCCCGCGACCCTTTCGGAACGGCGCCTCGGGAAAGCCCCCGGGGGACGGGGCCCGCGGCGCCGGAAAGGGGATGGGGTGACGGTTTCGCGAGGCCGGCTCGCGAGGCCGGCCAATGAGGCGGAAAGCTTTTCCGGATTTCGCTCCCCCGGGCGTCGGACGGTTTTTAAGGACCCTCGCGAACGATCGGGTCGGGACGCGTCGGGGCGCCGGGGGGATTGAAACGCGGAAGCTTTTACCGTTTCATTTTACGCCCGCCGTTTTCGGAGTCAATGACCGGAAGGGTGAAAAGCGAAAAAAAACGACAAAATTTTTTTCTTTTTTGGCCCGCGTCAAACGCGCCCCGACGCTCGCGTTTTTCGGCGGAAAAAGAGTCGCGCCACCGGCGCCCCGGGCGTTTCGTTTCCGCCGCCAGGGCGAAATCCCCCCGTTTTTCGGGGGCCCCGTTTTTTTCGGCATCGGCCGCGGCCGCGGTTTCAGAGGTCTATCAGGGTGTTTCCGGCGGATTTTCTGGAGACGTTTCTCGCGAGGGAGGCGTTCAGGGCGGATTTTGTGTTCATGAAGACTCTTTTCGCGAATCCGGAGGGATTTTTGTGACCGAGGGCGAGGATCCCGGAGTCGGTGATGCCGCAGGTCTCCTGGAGAAATTCCGAGAGGGCGAGGTATTTGTCGGCTTCCACGGAGTGTTTTTCGAGGCCCAGGAATTGATGGCGCATTTCGCCCCAGCCGGTTCTGTAGACCACGTCCACGGAGCGGAGCTTGTTCGTTTCCCGGGGGGTTTCGACGTTCGCGAAGACGAGGGCCGTCCCCTGGGCCCCCACGAGCCAGATGCGATCGGGGTCGAGGGAAGCGAAGGAGAGGGGGGGGAAGTTTTCGCGGATGGCGTCCATGGCGGCGAAAAAGGCGTCGGGCGCCCCGGGGTTTTCCGGGTCGTCCCGGAAGCGGATTTCCCGGTCCCCTCCCGCGAGCTGGTTCGCGACGAGCCAGGCGGCCAGCCGCGCGAGCCTCGGGGCCTCGTGGATGCGGGATTTTTCCTTCCGGTTCCCCCTCTCCCCCGCCCCCGTCGCGGGGGCGGGGGAGAGGGGGAAGGCGTCGCGGTCGTCCCGGTCGTCCGGGTCTTTCGAGTCGCGGCGGTCGTTCCGGCGGTTCGAGTCGGGGGAATCGCGGGAATCGAGGTCCAGGACGAACCAGGTCTCTTTCGCGGGGTCGCGGTTCACGGTGAGGGAGGGCCCGAGGGAATCCCTGTGGAATCTGGAGGGGAGGAGCTCGATCGTGGCTTCCATGCCCTTCTGGCGGCCGAGGATGCGGCAGGCGAAGGGGGTGAGTTCCTCGTCCTGGGCGTTCACCTGGTCGGGGAAGAGGGCCATGAGCCTGTTGGAAATGCTCATGTAAATCGTGAAGAGGAGGATCAGGAGCTCGTTTCCCTGGTCGAGGCGCTCCCTGTCGGACCAGTTGTCGTAGTTTAAGATTTTTTCGAGTTTTTCGGGGGGCCATTCCCATTCCTCGGTCCAGCGGCGGAGCACCCTTTGCTTGGCCGGATCAGAGTCGGGGGGGAGGTTTTGGTCGCGGCTCTTTCCCGTGAGGCCCAAAACCTTCAGGACCGCGGCGTCCCGCAGGAGACTCAGCTGGGCGGGGGAGAGGTGTTCCTTCCCGAACTCCATGGCCCTTTCCGCGGTCATGACGTAGGGGTCCACGGGGACCTCGGGGTCGGGATTGAGGATTATCTCGGATTTCACGAGGTCGCAGAGGAGGGGGGCGGTAAAGTCGGATTCTATGTCCCGGAGGATGGGGATTATCTTCAGTATCCCCTTGAAGGGATCGCGCTCGGACTTGCAGGTGAGCCACATGGCGGCCGCGAGGTATTCCTGGGGCTTGGGCTTTTGGGGGCGGCCCATGTTCGCGTGGGGGGAGGGTTTTTCCCCTTTTTTCGCCGTGGGGGCGAGGATTTCGGCGAGCTCGTCGTAGAGCTCCCCCGTTTCCCCGGGGGGCATCACCATCCACAGGGGGAGCCTCCCCCCCACGAAGACGAGGGTCCGGTAGAGTTCCTCGATGAGGAATTGGGGAGCCACTTCCCCCTCTATCTCCTGGCCCCAGCTCCGGCTCACCTTTCCCGCCCGGAGGTCCTCGAGGTTAACGGGGTAGAAATTGGCCTCGGTGCCCTTTTCGTTCAAGGCCCATTCGCTTATGAGCGCGAGTTTTTGCCGGAAGAGGGCGAGGCCCTCGCCGTTGAGCTTGCCGGGTTCGTAGCAGACCCAGTAGTCGAGGTCGGAGCGGGCCGTGTGGCCCACGGAGCCGGAGGAGCCTATGAGGACCAGGGATTCCACGACGGGGTCGGGGGAGGTTTCGTTCGAGAAGGGGAACTTGAAACCGGCCCGCGGGGATTCGGCGAGCCAGAGGTCGAAGAAGACCAGACCCCGGGGCACTTCCCGGGCCGTCCCGTCCGGGCCGGTCTCGGGAACGTGCCCCGGGAGGGA
>JAITKT010000391.1 GCA_031278225.1 Deltaproteobacteria bacterium | reverse complement strand
CTTTTTCCCGGACGCGGCTTCCCCGTTTTCGGAGTCCCCGTTCTTCTTCGCGCCCGACTTTTTGACGGCCTTGTAGATGCACTTGGCGAGTTCGTCCGGGCACGACGCGGTTTTGGACCCGCAGGGGACGTCCTTGAGTCTGCGGGCCACCTTCAGGGCCTCTTCGCCGGAGGCGAGTTTGGCGATCGCGATGAGGTTTCCGGGGCAGCCCCCGGAAAACTCAATCTTGTCTATGAGGCCGTCCTTGAGTTCGAAACTCAAGGCCTTGGGGCATACGTTTTTCAAGCGGAAAGTGTGTTTCATCAAGGGTTACCCGTTTCCGGAACGGAAAAAAGGAAAAAAGGGGGAAAAACGGAAAAAAAAGGAAAAAAAGGGGAAAAACGGGAAAAAAACGGACCCGCCGCGGAAAAAAGGATTTTCGCGGGTCGGAAAGGGTTCGCGCGGAGTGGAGTGGAGTGGGGGGATTGTCCCGGAAATCGTTCGGGAAATCAACGCGTCGCGGGGCGCGGGGTGAAAATGCCCCGGCGGGCGACGATTTGTGGGAAACTTCGAGGACAAAAAAAGAATACGCTTTTTCGGATCGGCTGTAAAGGCCGGGTTTTGGGGGGGGGCGGACCACTCTTGTTTTTTTTCCCCGGTTTTGCTAAAAACGGTTCCGACGGACTTCGTTTTCCCCGTTCGCGGTTCGGAGCGTCCGTTTTCCCTTCCCCACCCCCGGGGTTTTCGTTTTTTTCCCGAGACCCCGGACCCGCGCGGTTTTTTCCGCCGTCGCGTCCCACATAGCCAGGGACCCGCCCCGACCGGGGAGGGCTCCCGGCCCTCGCCAAACCCACCAAAACGTGGCGTCAGTACAAGCGACTGGCTCGGGGGCATGAACATGCTGCCCCGAGAGGTCTCCCATGACGTCTTCGCGCGCCGTTCTTCCGTTTTACCCCTCGTCCCCTCCGCGTTTCCTTCTCTTTCCGTCCCCGACCGCCCGGACGACCCCGTCCGTCCCCTCCCGCGTTTCCGGGAGGTGGCCGTCATGAGAGTGCTTCTCGCGGACTGCAAGGACTCCTTCACCTTCAATCTCGCCCGGACGACCGAGCGGGTCCTCAAAAACGGCGACTCCGTCACCGTGGTCCGGACCGACGGGCTGGTTCTCGGGGAGGCGAAGAATTACGACAAGTTCCTCCTTTCCCCGGGGCCGGGGGTTCCCTCGGAGACCGAGAATCTGATGGAACTCATCGCCTTTCTTTCCCCGACGAAACCCTTCCTCGGGGTCTGCCTGGGGCATCAGGCCCTGGCCGAGGCCTTCGGGGGGAAGCTCGTGAATCTGCCCGAGGTCTTTCACGGGGTGAAGTCCTCGATAAGACTCGCGAAAGAGGCCCCGGTCTTCGCGGGTCTCCCGGAGACCATAGAGGCCGGGCGCTACCACTCCTGGGCCGTTTCCCCGGAGGACTTCCCGGAATCCCTGCGGGTCACGGCCACGGACGACGAGGGGAGGATCATGGCCTTCAGCCACGACGCCCTGGACGTCCACGGGGTCCAGTTCCATCCGGAATCCATTCTCACCCCCTTTGGACCCAAAATTCTCGAAAACTTTCTTTACGGGGGGCGGCCATGAGCGGCGCGGGCAAGTTCACGGACGCGAAAGAAACGCGGATTCTCATGAACGAGTTCGGGGCGAGACGGGAGCCCTTCTTTTTCGCGGTGGATTTCGAGATGGAGGGGGCGATCTTCGAGCCGGACCCCTTCGGTTCGGGGGACGTGTTCTTTTCCATGCGGGGAATCGGAAACAAGGAGAGGGGGATTCGGGAGGGACTGCTTCCCGACCTTTCCGCGCCTTCGCCTTCCCCTTCCTCCACCCCTGCCCCTTCCCCTTCCCCTTCCCCGGTCGCGGCCGCTCCGGAACCGTCGGGTTTCCTGAGCGTTGACCCCATCGGTTACCAGGAGTATTTGGAAAAGTTCGGGGTGGTGAGAAGGGGGCTTCTCCGGGGGGATTCCTTCCTCGTGAATCTCACGGTGAGAACCCCGGTCCGGATGAGGGACACCCTCACCATGGCCTCGGTCTTCGTCAAAAGCGATTCCCTTTTCCAGTTTTATCTCCCCGGCGGCTTCGTGTGTTTCTCCCCCGAGACATTCGTGACCATGAGGGACGGGGAGATCGCGACCCATCCCATGAAGGGCACGATTGACGCTTCCGTCCCGGACGCCGGGGAAAAGATCCTGAACGATTTCAAGGAGTCCGCGGAGCACGCGACCATAGTGGATCTCATGAGAAACGACCTGAGCGTCTTTTCGACGGACGTGAGGGTCGCGCGTTACCGTTACCTGGATCTGTTGAAGACCAGCGAGAGGGAGATCCTCCAGGTCAGTTCCGAGGTGAGGGGGAAGCTCCCCCCGGATTGGGAAAAAAGCCTCGGGGACGCGATCTTCGGGCTCCTGCCCCCGGGGTCCTGCTCGGGTGCCCCCAAGGAGTCGACCTTGAGGATCATAAGGGAGGCCGAGGGGGAGAAGAGGGGTTATTACACGGGGGTCGCGGGGCTTTTCGACGGGGAGGGCCTGGACAGCGCCGTTCTCATCCGCTTCATCCGCGAGGACGCGCGGGGCAATCATCATTTCAGGAGCGGGGGCGGGGTCACGGCCTACAGTTCCCCGGAAGACGAGTACCGGGAAGCCCTGGAGAAGATTTACCTGCCTTTTTCCCGAATCCCCGGAAAAGGATGATCCGCGGAAGTCGTTTCGCTTGTTTTTTTCGAAAAAATGGGATATGTTTCGAAAACGTTTTCGAACGTTTTTCCCCGACGCCCCGAACGATTTTCGGCCGCGCCTCCGGGGGGACCGTTCTTTTTTTGGCCGAAACGGGCCGCGGATCTCGCGGCCTTCCCCTGACAACCCGCGAAAAATGCCCCGTCGATCGGGGCTCAAGGCCTTTTTCCCCGGCGTCCCCCGGAGGATGTTCGCCATCGGGAAAAACGCGCGAGGTTTCGTAAACCCCCGCGCGTCCCCGGTCCCGAACCCCCCCGCGCGCGACGTTTCACCCCTCGGAGCTTTCAAAGGTCTTTTCCCGGACCGCGACCTTTGATTTTCGCCGATCCGTCCGACGCGATCCGATCGGACCGGACCGCGCCCGACCGACCCCCGCCGGAACACCCCCCGAAAAACCACCCCCGATTTCCATGGAGGCCCTTCAGCATGTTTCTCGAGGCCGAAAGATTCACCTGCCCCAAAACGACGGAATTGTTGGAAACAATCAAGCTCAAAAACGGAGGCTACTTCAACCTCAGCTTTCACGAGGAGAGGATAGAGAGGGCTTACCGGGAAATTTACGGCTGCAAGCCGGATTTCATCCTGGAGGAGGTGCTTCCCATAGCCCCCCCGAGGGAAGGGATTTTCAGGGTGCGCCTGAAATATCCGGGAAACCCCATTCCGACCGTCGAAATCATTCCCTACGTCTTCCCCTCGCCGGAGAGCCTGAAGCTCGTACAAGACCCGGACATCGTCTATGACCACAAGTACGGGAACAGGGACAAACTGAACAGCCTCCGGGACAAGGTCCGGGAAGAGCACGGCGTCTCCGATTTTCTCCTCGCGTCGAACGGTTTCGTGACGGACACCTCGATTTCCAACGTGGTCTTCGAGACCCGCGAAGGCGAATTCGTGACCCCCGACACCTGTCTCCTCCCCGGCACCAAGAGGAGCTTTCTCCTCGCCAAAAAAACCGTCCGGGAGCGCCCCGTGAGGCCCCGGGACATTCACGGACACAAAAAACTCTACTTCATAAACGCCATGATCGACATCGAGGACGACGTCTCCGTTCCCGTCGAAAAGATAATTCTTTGAGAGCCGCGGCGCGTCCCCGCGCGGCCTTCGAACCCGGTCCCGGAAACGCCGAATAATCAAAGAGAAACATTCGCGGGCGGAAAAATTTCGCGGGAAACGGGATTTGGAATTTTTCCAAACCCATTTTTGGCACTTTTATAAAGTGTCAAAACGCGAAAGAAAAATCCGGATTTTTCGAGGAAACCGGAAAAAACAAACGGAAAACCGGCACCGTTTTCGAGTGCCAAAAAGCAAAAGAAAATCCCGGGGTGTTTTCGATGAAAAAACGCCAAACCGGCACTTTTTCAAAGTGACATAAAAAAATTATCGTTCGCGGCCGGCCCGGGGCGGAAGAAAACGCCAAACCGGCACTTTTTCAAAGTGACACGAAAAATCAACGTTCGCGGCCGGCCCGGAGCGCGAAAAAACAAAAGAAAATCCCAAGGTGTTTTCGAAAAAAAACGCCAAACCGGCACTTTCGCGAAGTGTCAAAACGAAAAAAAAAGGGTGTTTTCGAAACGCCCGAAAAAACAAACGAAAAGCGCGGCGCGAAAACGCGCGAATCGTCGCCCGGGAGGCGCGGGGACGCGTCATTCCCGAATCGCGGGCGAAAAAAACAAGCCCCCCGGGGCATCCGCTCCCGGATGCCCCGGGGAGCTTGTTTTCGGTTTTCCGGGGGATGTTCGCGGGGTTTTTCAGATGTCGGCCGCGAAGGTTCCGGTCTGAATCTTCAGGCTTCTTTCTTCCGAGGGGGCCGCGTAGGAACCCATGACGTGCAGTTTTTCGGTCTGGGACTCGAGGGCCTTCAGGGCGTCCGTGACCTTCGGGTCCTCGAAGTGGCCTTCCAGCTCCAGGAAAAAGAGGTAAACCCAGGGGGACTCGGTGTTGGGTCTGGAGTGAAGGCGGGTCAGATTGACCCCGGAGTTCGCGAGGGGCTGGAGGCACTTGTAGAGGCTTCCGGAGTTGTGGGCCGCGGAGAACCACACGAGGGTCCTGTCGTTTCCGGTGGGGGGGCTGTCGTCCCGGCTCATGATGAAAAAGGCCGTCTGGTTGTGGCGGACGTCCTGGAGGTCCCCGCTCATGACCGTGAGGTTGTAGAAGGTCGCGAGGGCGGGATGTCCAATCACGGCGCAACTCTCGTCGGCGAGGGCCAGGGTCGCGCCCGCGGCCGTGGACACGGTGGGTCTCAGTTCCGCCCCGGGCATGTTCAGGGCGAGCCAGTTCCGGCACTGGGCCAGGGCCTGGGGGTGGGAGCTCACGGTCTTTATCAGGGCGGCGTCCCCGTGAGTGCTCATGAGGCAGAGATTCACCTTGAGGTTCAACAGGGCCTGGACCCGGAGTCCGGTCTTGGTCATGAGGTCCAGGGTCTGGCCCACTATGCCCTCGGTGGAGTTCTCGAAGGGGACGACGGCGAAGTCGGCCTCGTTTTCGTCGGCCGTCCCGAAGACCCGGGCGAGGTCGTCGCAGGGGATGAAAAAGGCCAGTTTCCCGAACTGCTGCAGGGCGGCCGCGTGGCTGAAGGTCCCCGCGGGTCCGAGGAAGGCCACCTTGGTGGGGGCCTGGGCGGCCCTGCAGGCCTTGATGATCTCGTTGAAGACCGAGACCATGGCGTCCAGGGTGAGTCCGTCCCCGGGCTTGACGAGAGTCGTCAAACCCGAAAGAACCTGCTTCTCGCGGGTGAGATCCATTATGGGGAGAGAGAGCCGGGTCTTGAGTTTTCCGAGCTCGATCGCGGTTCTCGCCCTTTTTTGGATGAGAACCGAGAGTTCTTCGTCTATTTTGTCTATTTCGTCGCGGAGGGGGTCCAGTTTTTTCAGGGCCGCTTCCCTGTCGGTGGCGGTGCTCATCGGTTTCGCGCTTTCTTTTTGGTTTGTCGCCGGGGCGCCCCGGGGGGGCGCGCGGCGGGAGGTTTTCTTCGCCCGGGCTTTCCCCGGGGACCCGGGGCTCAGGAGCCGCTCACGGTTTTGGGATGCTCCGCGGCCCCGTTCAGGGTGGAGATTTTCCTTCCGAAATGGGGGGCGAGGTCCCGGAGGTTCAGCATGAGGTCCCGGAAAACCTCCGGGGTCAGGGATTCCTCCCCGTCGCAGAGGGCGGTCTCGGGAGAGCAGTGGACCTCTATCATGAGGCCGTCGGCCCCCACGGCCAGGGCGGCCCTCGAGAGGGGGGCCACGTAACGGGCCTTCCCGCTGGCGTGGCTGGGGTCAACGATGACGGGGAGATGGGTCCTCTCCTTGATGGCCAGGACCGAGGAGAGGTCGAGGGTGTTGCGGGTGCTGGTCTCGAAGGTCCTGATGCCCCTCTCGCAGAGGATGACGTTTTCGTTCCCCCCGGCCAGGAGGTACTCGGCCGAGCAGAGGAACTCCTCGACCGTGTTCATGAGTCCCCTCTTCAGGAGCACGGGCTTCCTGCATTTGGAAAGCCTCTTCAAAAGGGAGAAGTTCTGGGAGTTGCGGGCCCCGACCTGCAGGATGTCGGCGTAGGATTCCACGAGGTCTATGTCCAGGGAGTCCATGACCTCCGTGACGATGGAAAGACCCGTGAGTTCCCGGGCCTTGGAGAGCATTTTGAGGCCCTCCTCGGCGAGGCCCTGGAAACTGTAGGGCGAGCTTCTGGGTTTGAAGGCCCCCCCGCGGATGATGTGGGCGCCGGAGATCTTCACGTCCCAGGCCGTGCCCAGCATCTGGGGGTCGTGCTCCACGCTGCAGGGTCCCGCCATGACGACGAACTCCGGTCCGCCGATGACGAAGTTTCCCAAGTTGACGAGAGAGTCCTCGGGATGGGTCATCCTGCTGGTCAGTTTGTAGGGGGGAAGCTTTTTGGGGGGCGCGGCCGGGGCGGCGCCGGTGGTTTTTTCGTCGGACATGTCGGCCTCGTTGTTCGGTTCGGCCCCGGGGGATCCGGGGAAAAGGGGCGAAAAAAACAAAAAAAACGGCGGGAAAAAGCCAAAAAAAAGACCGCCGGAGGGTCTCGCCGGCGGTCCGGACGCTTAAAATCGCGTCGGGAAAGGTCCGTTCAGGCGAAACCCGCGTCGAGTCTTCCGTGAAAATAAAAAAAACCGCCGAAGAAGCCGAAGCGGTTCGCGGTCGAGTCGGTTTCGCGCCAAGATGAGTCGGACTTCCGGGACCCGTTGGAAACGGACGCGTCCCGTCCGGGTCGGGAACAAAGGGTCCCGAGGGAGCGCGTCGCGAGGTTTTCGTTCGGGTCAAAAGTCATTTCGGGACGGAATCCTTGAATTTCAAAGGTTTTCGGGGTCGGGCCGGTTTTTCGGGGCTTCCGGGCCGCCGCCCCGGGCCCCCGCGCCCGGCAAAAAGGGGGAGCGGGCACCACCGGATTATGGGCCAAGGGCTTTCCGTTGTCAAGAAAAATTTTTTCTTTCGAAGAAAACCCCGGAAGTTCAGATGTTTCGGGGACTTGGGGCGGATCGCCCGCGGGTTTCCGGGGGATTTCGGCCCGGTTCGGGCCTTTCGCCCCTTGCCGAATCCCGGAAAAAGATTATCTTGTTCTTCGACGGGCGGCCTTTCCCTTCGGGAAAGTGGACCTTTCGGGAAGGACGCCCCCGCGGGACTTCGGGATTCGGTTCGCGGGATTCAATTCGCGGGGTTGGTCCCCGGCGCGGTGCCGTAGAGGGAACGCCTCGTCGCGGCCGCGGCCTCGACGCCCCCGCGTCTCGAGACGCTTCCCCCGCCCCGGTCGGTCACGCGGGCGGAGTCGGTGAGGTTCACCACCTCTACCCTGCGGTTCCTGCCGTTTTTGGGATCGAGGTTGGGAAGGGGCCGGGATTTCCCGAAGGCCTCGGTCGCGAGTTGAGAGGAAGAGATGCCGTAATTGTCCATCAGAAAGGCCTGGACCCTGTTCGCGCGCCGTTGGCTGAGATCCATGTTGTACTCGACCGAGCCCCAGGCGTCGGTGTGGCCCTCCAGAAGAAAGTTTTTCCCCTTGAGGGAACTGGAGGTCATGGCCTTCCCGAGGGTGTTCAAAATGTTCACGTCCTCCGGGGTGAGGGTGTCCTTGTCGAAGTCGAAGAGAATGTTCAAGGCCAGTCGCGGGCCGTCGTAAGGGGTGCCCTTCTTCTTTCTCGCGGCGGCGTTGGGCCCTCTGGCCATGGCGAGAGCCGAGATCTCCCTGGGACTCGGGCCGCCCGCCCCGTCGTCGGGGGGGGAGAGGGCCTTGATGACGTCGTCCAGGAGGGGGTCCCGGGTGCCGGTGAGGTCCGTGAACCTCCTCGCGTTCACGTAGTCGAAGGGGTAATTCACGAAGGTCCAGAGGGGGAGGGGAAAGTCGGAAAAGGGGGGCTCCTTGTGCTCGAAGGCCCCGCTCCCGTCGTAATCGACGATCTGGAAGTCCCAGGGGTCCGCGAGGTCGGAGTCGGCCACGTAACAGAAGACCCTCCCGTTGTGGGAGAGACGCAGGACCCTCCCCTCCTCGTCGGGGAGCACGAATTCCTCTCTTCTGGTTTCGTCCCCCTCCACGGCGATGTCGAAGTCCATCATCTCGTCCGCGACCCGCAGGGCCCCGTAGAGGGCGGGCTTGAGCCAGCCGTAGGGATAGTAGTCGTGGTGGTTGGTCATGGCGGGGGCGTCGCCCGCGCCCGCGAGACAAAGCGCCGCCAGGACCGCGAGGCCCAACCCCGCCGAAACGCCCTTTTTTCCGCGCCGGACCCCGTTTTTCGACACCTTCGGCTCCTCCCCGGCCGCCCGAAAAAGGGCGACCCTTCGTTTCTCCTATCGGCGGCCGGAAAAAAGATCTTGAAACCCTTGCTTTTTCCCGGATTTGTTTTATGATGTGATCTCACCCCTTCTTTCTCAGGGTTTTTCGCCCGGGCGGCCGATTTGGGGGAGGATTCGCCGCTCTTTTCCGAAAAACGGGGTCTTCGTTCGCGCGCTTTCGCGGCGCGCCCGTTTCCCTTTCCGTCCCTTGGGAATGTTCCCGATCGTCCGATCGGGGCCTTTTTCGGTCCGATTTCGCCTTTCGATCGTTTTTCGTCCGCTTTGTCCGTTTTGTCCGTCATGCCCGTTTTGTCCCGGGTTCCCTTCTTTCGAAAGGCCGGTTCCGGCCGCCCGAAGGCCCCCCCGACGATTGCGACGCTCTCCCCGGGGTCTTTCGGGGGTCTTTGAAAAATCCCCGGGAAAAAACCCCGGTTTCCGGAAACGTCCTTTTTTCGAAACGTCTCGAAACTCACCGGTAAAACTTCTCTTGTCCGCGGTCCCGGGCCCTTTTCCCGGGTCGCCCGTCATCGCGGGGAACCCCTCCCCGGGGGCTTTCGGCTCCCGTCGGGGTTGTCCGTCCGGCCTTTTCATCCCCTTTTTCCGACGCGTGTCCGGCACTTTCCCCCCGGACGGTTTTCCCTTGTTTTATTCCGACGAAACCATAGCGGAGGTGCGCGAGCGCTCCGATCTCCTCCGGGTGATCGGGAGGTACGTCGACCTCAAGCCCTCGGGCGGCGGAAACCACGCGGGGCTCTGCCCCTTTCACGCCGAAAAGACCCCGTCCTTCACGGTCAATCCGGACAAGGGTTTTTTCTACTGTTTCGGCTGCCACGCCGGGGGCGACGTCTATAAGTTCCTGATGCGCGCGGCCAACCTGACCTTTCCCGAGGCCGTGGAGGAGCTGGCCCGGGAGGCCGGGGTGACGCTTCCGGCCGGGGGCGCCGGAAGATTCGGGTCCCGTTCCGGGGACAAGACCAAAAAGGCCCGCCTTTACCGGATCATGGCGAGGGCGGCCGAGGTCTTCCGGGAAAACCTCTGGTCCGGGGCCGGCGGGGTCGGGGCGAGAAACCGCCTCCGGGCCAGGGGCGTCGAGGACTCGGTCGCGAGGGAGTTCTCGCTCGGTTACAGCGGGCCCGATTGGAGGACTCTCGTTCAAAAGCTCGGGGGCGAGGGTTTTTCGTCCGAGGAGCTTCTCGAGGCGGGTCTCGCGAAGGAATCCGCGAGGCCCGACGGGACCAAAAGCCTTTACGACACCTTCCGGGACAGGCTCATGGTCCCCGTCATGGATTCGGAGTTCAGGGTCGTGGCCTTCGCGGGGAGACACTCGGGGGAACCCGACCCCGGGGGAAGGGAGGCCGGACCCAAGTACGTCAACAGTCCCACCACCCCCATCCACAAGAAGGGGCACCTCCTCTACGGGTTTCCCCAGGCGAGACCCTTCGTCAAAAGCGCCGGAACCGTTTTCGCGGTGGAAGGCTACTTCGATCTCATCTCCATGGTCGCGGGGGGGATTAAAAACGTCGTCGCCTCCATGGGCACCGCCCTCACCCAGGCCCAGGTGAATTCCCTCCGGGGTCTCGCCCGCCGGGTCATTCTTCTCTTCGACGGGGACGAGGCCGGCCGCGACGCCGCCAAGAAGGCCCTCCCCAAACTCCTGAACGCCGAAATCGAGGGGACGGTCGCGTGTCTTCCCAAGGGCCACGACCCCGACAGCTTCGTCCGGGAGAAGGGGCCCGAGGCCCTTCTGGCGCTCGTCGAACGCTCGTCAAGGGACGCGGTCGATTTCGCGGTCGAAAAGATCATGGCCTCCCACCCGGACACGCTCATGGGAAAGGTCCTGGCCTTGAAGGAGGCGAGGGAACTTTTGGACGACGTGGCGGACGGGGGCAAGGCCAGGATCCTGCAGGGGGAGCTGGCCAAAAGGCTGGGCGTGGATCGGGACGAGATCCCCCTGGCCGACCCCTCCGCCAAGACCCGTTTCGAGCTCCCCGACGCCCGGGAGACCCCGGTCGCGAACACGCGCTCGGGGGCGATCTTAAGCCACGTCATCGCCCACCCCGAGACCGCGGACCATCTCCCGGGCCTCGGGAATGTCTGGCCCGACGACGACACCAAGCCTTTTTTCCTCGACCTCCTGGCCGCGCTCGAGGCCGGGGGCTCCATTGACCCCAAAGCGATTTTGAAGCGCGGGAGGGACGACTTCCTCGAGGCCCTCGTCTCCAGGGCCGCGGTGACGGGAAGGGACCACGACCCCGAAACCGCCCGTCTCATCATGCTCGACTTCGCGGGACAGCTGAAAAACTCGCGGCTCCGCGAGCGCATCGACGACTTGTCCCGGGAGTTGAAACTGGCGGAGGACGCGGGCGACGAGGCCCGCTACGTCACCTTGAAAAAAAAGAAGATGCTTCTTCGGGCCGAACTCGACGAGGCCCTCGCGCGGGGCGGGAATTTTTGATTCGCCCCGGGTTTTTCCCCGGTTTCGGGCTTTTCGGTTTTTTTCGTTTTTTTGGTTTTTTTCTTTTGTCCGGTTTTTTTCGCGATCTTTTCCGTTTTCCCGGTTTTTTCGGTTGTCTCGTTGTCTCGGTTGTCTCGTTGTCTCGGTTGTCTCGGATTGTCCGGTTTTTTCCGGTTTTTGATTTCATCGGGGTTTTTTCCCTCTTTTTTCCCCCG
>JAITKT010000314.1 GCA_031278225.1 Deltaproteobacteria bacterium | reverse complement strand
CGGCACTCCCGCGGAAAACGCACCGGACGATTCGCGGGAAGACGCGACCTGACGCGCGCTCGAAAGCCCGAACGAAAAGCCGCCGTGTCCCGCCGCTCGCCGAAATGGCCGGAGTCCGGATAAATCGGACGGTCGTCGGAGCGGGTCAAAAAAAGTTACGGATTTCGCGAAAAGAACCAATCCCGCGTCCCGGTCGTTTTCGTCCGAGGACGCGTCGGCCGTCCGCCCTTTTCGAAAACGGCGGACATTCCCTTGGCGCGGGGCGGAGAGGAGAACGTCATTCGCCCGAAAATCCGATGGCGATCCGCAAAAAACGTTTGCGAAATCCAAGGCCAATGGATTATAATCCGGCTCGCGAGGGGGAATCCCCCGCTAACCGGATTGACGGCCCCGCGGCGACCGGCGGCGCCGGCCCCGAACCGATTCCGGTTTTTTCGTCGGAGAATCCCGCTTCCCCGAAGCGGCTTCCGAAAGGAACGCAGAATGCGCGCGGTTTTAATAAAATATTATATCATCGCGGTGACGGCGTTGGCCTTGTGTTTGTCGGGAAACGCCCTGAAAGCCCAGGATCCTTACCCGCGAATGTTTTACCTGGGAATCTCGAATCACGGTTTGAACCGCTTCGATGACGATTTGAAAGAATACTATTTTTCGTTGAACGTTCAACATCTCGATTCGCTGGACTTCAAGACCATGTCCGACATTTCCGTGAAAACCGACATGGGGACGATTGATTTCGAGGGAACCGTTTCGAAGGATAACATCCCCAAATATCTTTTCGGAAAGATCGCGAGCCCGCTCGAAGCGGGAAAATTCCTGATTGAAGCCGCGACCGCCGTCATAGACGGCAAAACTTACGACATATTCGAACAAATCGAAACCGACTTTTTCGAACCGGTGCCCATGGAAAAAGCCGAATCCGCGCCCTCGAACTGCCCCATAAAAACGCTCGGTTTCAAGACGGAGACGGGAACCTACGCGGGACGGGAAGAAGGGGATCTGATTTACAACACAATCGCTACCGCCGAGGGAGACAAAGATTTTCCGGCACTGGTGAAACTCGAATATTTTTTCGGAAATCCCGAAAATTTAGGCAAAAAGACGCAGGTGGTGGTGTCGACAATCCAACAACCGGACGTTTTCAGTCCGACATCGGAGTGCCTGTTGTACGAAATCATAACCGACGTCGTCGTCATCGAGTGACGTCCGGAGTTACGGCCGGAGTGACGACCGGAGTCACGGCCCCGCGCGCGGCTCTCGAAAAACCGGGGCGCTCCGGTCACCGATAATTTCCCATGAGCGCGAAGCGCGCCCACAGGAAGGGGTGCGCCCTTTCGTTGTCGCCGCCCGCGTTTTCGACCGACTCGGGAGCCCGCATGAGCTCAAGCTGAGAGGCGACCAAGGCTTCGCCTTTGGACAAGCTCGGCCCGTCCCTTCCGCCGCGGAAACCGAAAAAACTTTCCGTGAATTTTTCGGAAGTCCCGAGGTCATCGTCCCAAAATGAGAAGATAACGGAATCTCCCCCCATCCCCGCGACGATTGTCCCGAGACGATCGAACTCGCTTCCGTCCCCGTCGAGCCCGGCCAGGGGAGAGGCCCGGGAGTCGCCGCGCGCGAAGACCGCGAGGTCCAGGTCGGGAAGGCTCGCCTTCCCGTCGAGGGCGGAGAACGGAAAGAAAGAACCGTCACCCAGGACGAGGTAACTCTGGTCCCAAAGGGAGTCGAAAACGAAAGGACCCGAAAAACATAAAACGTTGGCGTCACCGCCCGCCAAAGCCCCCGCGAGGTTGGCTTCGTCAAAATTCGCGCCGCGGAATCGTTCGACGTTCCCGAAAGCCGGACCTCCCCCGTCCCCGAAAACCAAAACCGGGGGGTTTTCCCGGGGGAGCTTCCCAAAATCGAAGGGAACCGAATCCCCGTGAAGGACCGGGACGAAACTCTCGACCAACCACTTTTCCCCGTCCCAAAGGGCCGCCGGCGGGAGATGACGCGAAGGGCCGTCAAACGAAAAGAGAATGGTGCGGACACTCGCTCTTTTCAATTCCCGCAGGAACGGGGCCAAAAGAAGATCGCTCAGCTCTTTCGCCGCCGGTCTCGGGTCCGAGCGGGGATCCCTCAATAGATGGTTCAAGCCTCTTATCTTCCGAAGCAGTTCCCTTTTCGGGATCTCGGTTTCCAAAGGGAAAAAAGCGTCGGGCCCCACCAAAAAAAGGTACAGACGGCTTTCGGCGGCGTAAGTCCGAAGCATGACCGTCCCCGGCCCCGCGCCTCTCAAAAATTCTTGAAGCGATACGAGCTCGCGGTTGACCGCGGATCCCTCTTCCCCGCCCGGGCTCAGCCACTCGGGAAGGGCGTAAACGAAATCCCTGAACCGCCCCCGCGCCCGGGCGGGATCTTCCCCCGCCGCTCCCGGGTCCGCCAAACTCCCGACCCGGGAAAAGAAGGAATCCAGGGCGGGCTTCTCGGGCGTGCCGGCGAAAAGGGATCCGAATTTTTCCCCGCCCCCGAAAATGCCACCCGCTTCGGACCTTCTCTCGTTCGTCGCGAGATCGAAAGCCTCCCCGAAACGCTCTTTCGCGAAAAGGAGCCTCAAGAGACCGTGGTACGGATTGGGGTAAGGGTCGGGCCAATCGTCCTGGGATTCCTCGAGCAGGACCTTCGCGGCGGCCATGGACCCTCCCCTGAGCTCCCGCGTCATTATCGCGGCCTTGAACCAGAAGACGGCTTCGTCGCTTTTGTCCGTCCCCGCGCTCGCCAAACCCATGCCCGTCAAGGCGCTGGAGACATAAGGGTGGTCCCGTCCCAGGGTTTGAACCGCGAGTTCGAAAACTTCCAGGAACCGCGAGAAGGCCTCCCCGGATTCGTTCGCGTCCGTCAAGGCGAAGGCGCGGTCGATTCCGGCCTTTATCGCCCCGGGACTTTCCGCCCCGTCGACGAAGGCGCGGGACTCCGAAAGATCCCCGAAAACCGCGAGAGCCTCTCCGTAATCGCCTTTTTTTCCCAAAACCCTTCCCAAACGCTCTTTGACTTCGAACGCGTCGGAATCGAGAGGCCCCTTGGTCTCGAGCGTTTCGCGAAGGAGCTCGCGAAGCTCGCCATCGGCGCCCCGGAAATCCCCCGACCTCTCGAGAAACGCGGCGATTTGAAGTTTGACGTCCTTGGTTCCCGAGCCGCCCGAGTCGCCCGGGACGCCCGCGCGCGCCATTTCGGCCGCGAGCCCCCTTTCGGCCGCGAGAACCTCCCTCAAAAGCTCGACCGCCCGCCCGTAACGCCCGATTTTCCCCAAGAGCCCCGCGAGTCGGCGTTTCGATTCGATGACGAGGGAGTTCCCGAAGCCAAAGTTCTCCTCCCTGATTTCCGTCAACCCCGCGAGGATTTCCGCGGCTCCGAAAAAGTCCCCCGTCTCTTCGAGGATTGCCGCGGCATTTCCTTTCGCCGCGAGCGCCGCGGGATCCGAGGATTCCCCTTTTCCATCGAACGCCCGCGCCGCGGCCAGATAAATCCCCAGGGCCCTCGCGCGTTCCCCGAGCCCGTACCAATCGTAAGCCGCTTCGATTTTCGCGAGCAAAACCCTTTTGTCGTCGGAGCCGTAAGCCGCCTCCAGGGACGCCGCGACCTCCAAGCGACGTTCCAGGGAGCCCCGGTAATGCTCCAGTTCGCGACTCGACCCGGCGATGGCGATTTTCACTTCCAGGACGAGACCGGGGTCGGCCCCCGGGTCCGCCTCCAAAATGTCGAGACATTCCGAATACAATCGAAGCGCTTCCAGGGAATCCGAGGTGTCCCTGAGGATGTTGGCCATGCTCAGTTTGATCGAAAGGGGCGTCGCGCCGGGAACGACCGCGCCTTTCGCCTGCGCCTCGGCGAGTTCGCCGTACAGCGTCAGGGCCTCGTCAAACTTCATGAGGGCTTTTTTCGTCTCGGCCAGATAAAATTTATCCTCCAAAGTCAGGGGATCGTTTTCCCCCAAGAGAAGTTTTCCCCTTTGATAAACCTCTTCGAAAAGAATCTCCGCGAGTTCCGGATTCGCGAGGCCCGCGCCAGCGGAATCGCCGTCCGGCGGATCCGTCAAAAAACCGTCGGGGTAGCTCTCCGAATCGTAATCCGCCCCGTGATGATAAAATTTCGCGAGACGGCGGGTTCTTTTCAGATCTTCCGACATTTCGGCCTCCAAGGCGTTGGGTTCCGTTTCCGCCGTCATAACCGTCAAGGCCGCTTCTCCCTCATAATCGGGGGGTTGACCGAAAATCGGACCCGCGCCCGAAAAAAGGAAAAACGCGCACGTCAAAACCGCGACCGCACGGCTCATGGTTTTCACGCGTTTTACCTTTTCGCGATTCATCTTATCTCCCGTGACCATGAGGAAACCGTTTCGAAAACGTTCTTTCCGGAACCGGACCCGAAAGAATCCGGATAAAAACCCGCGGGGAAAAATCCCCCAAAAAACCGTCGCTCCCGCGTCGAAACGGTCAGGGAAAACTCTTTTCGAAAAGCCGGGCAATTTTTCAGTTTGAGGTCCAAGGTCCCGGAA
>JAITKT010000200.1 GCA_031278225.1 Deltaproteobacteria bacterium | reverse complement strand
AATGAGTTCGTCCACGACAAAGTTGGCCCAAAAATCCTTCTTGGAAACCAAACCCAACGCCCATAAAGACAATCCGATGAGGTCTTTGAGAAACAGCGATTTGGCGGAGAAATCATTCCGGTGATATACTTTGCGACTAACAGCAAGGTCGAAGATTTCCTGCCGCCGTGTTCCCTTATTCAGCAGATAAAGGGCCACTTTGGCCCGGGCATTCTCTGTCTTCGCGCGCACCTCATTTAAGGCTTTCTCGGCCTTCGCGCGCTCCTCGTTTAAGGCTTTCTCGGCATTGATGCCTGCTTTCTCGGCCATTAAATGCGATCTTGCGGCATTTGCGCGTAATCTATTGACTCTTGCCCGCATTCTCTCTAACGCCACGCTCTTTTTTATTAAGTTCTCCTCGGCCTTCATGCGTTTCGCGATTTCCGAGCTTAAGCTTTGGTCGCCATATCTTTTCATGAATTCATCCTCCATAAATATTTTCTTATAATCCGGGGAGAGTTTTTCGCCATAAAGAGCCGAAATCGAGATAAAAAAGGCATTACGGATGCTTTCGGGGATGAAATCGTAATCTCGAATGAGTTTCACGCAACGATTCAAGAGTTCAAACGTCGATTCGTCGAATTCCCTTTTGTCTTTGGCCGGGCTTTTTTGGCGTTTTCGATTGTGTCCATGAGGTAAACGAGCCTCGCGAAGTCCGGAGGGGACGGTAATTGATACATTTGGAGTTTGTCTTCAAAAGAGGAAAGAAATTCGATAACGTCCGTTTGACCGTTGTGCATGAATCCAATGTCAAACTTCACGGAGGAAAAATCCGAAACGAAACGTTTTTCTTCTTCTTCTTCTTCTTCTTCTTGGTTCCGGAGCGAGTTTGTTCCTAAGATTGCGCCTGATGACGCGCGCGCGTCATTTGACGTTTTTTTCCCGGAAAGGACGTCATCATGAACGGTATCCGGCTCCGTCGGACGACGGCCCTTTCTCGTCCGTTTCCATTATCAAAACACAAATGTCCCGCGGGTCGAAATCGGACGGAAATTCACAATCCTTGCCATATTCCGGCTCCGCGACAAAACCCGAGTCAAGCGCGCCGTTGGAAGGATGGGATGAGGAGCGAGCGTTTCCGGCGGCTTTCGCCGCGACAAAGTCGGCCCGAAAATCATTCGCGCGAAACCGAACCCGCGGCGCGCGGGGTCAGTCCCCGGATGTTTCGGAAAAGCGGCGGGCGACGCGATCATGAACGCCGCGCGGTTCGCGCGTTTTTTTGCCGGTCATTCGTAAGGACGTCTTTTTTTCGAAGCGAAAGCGAAAACGATTCCGGGAACGGGACGCCGGGGCCGGTCAAAACCGGGGGACGGGTCTTCGCCCGGGAACTCGCGCGCGGAACGGAGCGAAATTCGGCTGGCGCGTTTTTCCCCGGCGCGCCCGGAAAAACGAATCGCGTTTAGTCCCCCGGCCTGTCGCCGGAACGCGCGAAAACGAGGTCAAAGGGAGTCGGGGACCAAAAGGTTTTCGATACCCGGACCGCGCCCCCCGATCGACCGCTCCGTTTTTGAAATGATACGTCCTTTGAAAACGCCCGTCAAGTTTTTTTTGGGGGGGCGTCGTTTTCAAGATGAAATTTTATTAATCGTAGTGAAAAAGAATGAAAAAAACAGAGCCGGCGCGAACGTCTTTTTCGCTCCGGAAGCCGCGGGGCCCGCCCGGTCCGGCGGCGCCGGGGGCCGGCAAAAGCCGCGGGAGATTTTCAAGGCGGCCGCCCTCGTTTTTTCGCTTTGACTTCGGGATCGCGGGCGATGTTTTTCGGGGGAAGGGCGCGGGGGTGAGGGAAGGAAAACGCGAAAGAGTCGGGGTTCGCGGGGTGAATTCGAGGGGAAAAAACGGGGAGCGGGGAAGCCCGAAGGAAATTTCGGTTCTCAGAGATCGGTCCGGATGAGCCCCATGAGCTTTCGGAGAGCCTCGTCCTGGGCCTTTTCGGCCTCGTCCCCCCTTTCGTGGTCATGGCCCATGAGGTGGAGAAGACCGTGCAAGAGGTAGAAATAAAAGAGTTCTCCCGTTTCCGCGCCCGATTCGGCGGCCTCGCGGGTCACGGTCTCGAAGGAGACGGCGATGTCCCCGATGAAGTATTTGAACTTTCCCGGAAGCGGGGGGAAGGCCCCGGGGTCTTTCGGGGATTCGGCGGCACCGCCTTCCTTCGCGGCGCGAAAGATTTTTTCGAACTCCTCCGGGGAACCGGCCTCCCGGGCGGGAAAGGCGAGGACGTTCGTGGCCTTGTCGACGTTTCTGAAGTCGCGGTTCAGGGTCTTGATCCCGCGGTCGTCCGTTATCAAAAGAGAGACGAGGGCGTCGGACATGTCCAAATTTCCCAGGACCTTCGAGACGCGCCTTTTGAGTTTTCTTTCGTCAATGGGCGAAGCGCTTTGGTTCCTGATCGATATGGGCATAGATCTCTTTGCTGCGGGCGGCCCGGTTCTTGGCGGCGTCTTTGTTCAGCGCGGGGTAGGTTATCCTGTGGTGGTAGATGCCCGTGAGGATGTTCACGAAAACCCTCCCCGTCTCCGTGATGTCCTTGAGGATGAGCTCCGAGGCCTCCAGCTGGCCGTCGTCGAAGGTTCGGTTTATGAGGGTCTTCACGAGCTCCTTGATCTTGGTGGGGGTGGGCTCGGTGAGGGACCTCGTGGCCGCCTCGCAGATGTCGGCCAGCATCACGAGGCCCGCCTCCTTGGAAGCGGGTTTGGGGCCGGGGTAGCGGAAATCCCCCTCGTTTATCTCCGGGGCGTTGGGGCCCCTGTTTTCCATGGCCTTGTGAAGGAAAAAGGACATGAGGCTCGTGCCGTGGTGCTGCTCCACTATGTCAATCACCTGGGAGGGGAGTTTGTTGGCCCTGGAGATTTCCACCCCGTCCTTCACGTGACCGACCAAAACGAGCACGCTCATGGTCGGGGTGAGGGCGTCGTGGCGGTTCTCCGAGCCCTGGTTTTCCACGAAATAGAGGGGTTTTCGGATCTTCCCTATGTCGTGGTAATAGGCCCCCACCCGGGCCAGATGGGGATTCGCCCCTATGGCCTCCGCCGCCGCCTCCACCATGCTTCCCACTATGACCGAGTGGTGGTAGGTGCCGGGGGCGCTGAGCATCAGTTCCCGGAGGAGGGGTTTGTTGAGGTTCCCCAGTTCCATGAGCTTGAGGTTGGTGGTGAAGCCCATGATGAGCTCGATTATGGGGACCAGGCCCGAGGCGAGGATGCCCGAAAAGAGTCCCGCCAAAACCGCCGCGGCGAGGTCGTGGACGGGAATGTTCTGCTGGTTCCCGTCCATCAGGGTCAGGCCCGTCACCGTGAGCAGGTTCGCGAGGGAACACATGAGAATGGCCGGGATGAATCTCCCCCTCTCGGAGATGTGCCTCAGGTGCAGAATGGAGACCAGGGACCCGTTGCAGAGGTAGATGAAGGCCCCGAAGGTGTCCAGGGGAGCCACGAAGGCCCCGAGGATGGACCCCAGAAAGGTTATGGGAATGGCCCTCCTGTTTCCCAAAAATATGACGGCGAGCATGGCCGCCGCGGGGACGGGCATGGCGAGAAAGATCGTGTGGGGCTCCAGAAAGTCGAAGCTCCTCGTGAGCCTGTGACCCAGGAAGATGGAGGCCCGGGAAAGCCCTATGAACATGAGGAGGATGAAGGCCATGAGCGCGGGCTCTTTCGCTCCCTTGCCCTGTTTCTTGTCCATGAAGGCTATGGCCTGGGTGATCGCGAGAAAGACGAGAAGGATGAGGAGAATGCCCGCGGTCTTCTGGCCGAAGAAGCCCTGCTTTTCCCTGGCGTTGTGGAGGGCCGAGATCTTCAGGATGTCCACTCTCGAGAGCGTCGCCCCCTCGTCGACGACGGTTTCCCCCGCCGACACCTTGTGCACGACCGGACGCACCCCGGAGATGTTTTTGTACCTCATCTCCTCCAGGGCCCGGGCGTCCAAAATGAGATTGGGTCTCAGAAGGGACATCCCCAGCCGCGCGGTCAGATTCGCGTCCCTCACCCCCGACTCCGCGGCCAAAAGTTTGGCCCTCGCCTCGATTATGGACCCGGCCCTCGGGATGGTGGGGAGGGAATCGTAGGAGACGGAAACCGGAAGGGACCCGATTCTCGAGACCAAAACGGTTTTCCCCGAAAACTCGTCCGCGACCGGGTCCTCGTCCCTCAGTCCCCGGGAGAGGACTTCGACCGCGAGCCAGGTCACCTGTCTTTCCAGGGTTTCCGTGAAACCCTCTTCCATCGTCCTTCGGAAGAGGGAAGGGTTCCCCTCTTCCCCGTCCCCGGGCCGGGGATTTCGGAAGAGCGCGTCGAATTCTTCCTCGAAGGCCTCAAGCTCGGCTTCGGTGACCGCGGGCGTAGCGGCGGGCGCGATCGCGGGAGCGGGGAAGAAGGGTAAGGCCGCCGCGGCCGGCCCCGCGTGAACGGTTCCCGCGGAAACGGTGCCCGCCGGAACGGTTCCCCGGACTTCCGTCGGGGTCCGTTCCGCGGAAACGACGCCCGCCGCTCCCGTCGCGATTGTGTCCGCGATGAGGATGCCCGGGACTCCGGTCGCGGCGGGTTCCGCGGAGAGGATCTCCGCCGCTTCGGTCGCGATTGTCTCTTCGGGGAACAAGGGAGGGGTCGCGGGCGGCGTCGCGGGCGGGGTCGCGGCGGCGGCCGCGGCCGCGGCCTCTTCCCTCGAACGGAGAAGTCTTCCCTTGGCGAAGATTTTTTCTATGTCCCCGGCTATCCGGGTGCCCACGAGGTCGTCCAGGACGAAGACGGGAACGGCGGAGTCGAAGGCCCTCCCCTTGTCGGTCTCGGTCATCACGGCGTCGTAGACGTAAAGGTCCCTGTCCGAGGTTATGGCCCTCGGAACCGTTCCACCCTCTTTGAGGAGGGCGGGGTTGGGGTTGAAGCTGTCGGGAACGTTCGTGGCCAGAAACACGGTCGCCAGGGCCACGCCCACCACGAAAAAGGTCTTGGACGTGAAGGACGCGGCGTAGAGTTTCGAGAGGCGTTCCGAAACGGCGGCTTTGGGGTCGCGTTTTCCCTTGCCTCTGCCGTTGGCGTTTCCTCTGTTCGGTTTGTGGGGATTCATGAAAAATCTCCCGAAAAACCCCCGTCCGCGGTCGGGCGCGGGGAGTTTCGCGAATAAATCCGTTCGGTCGCGACCCCGCGCGGGGGTCGTTCGTCGTCGAAAGACGGGAACGCCCGGGCGTTTTCGGGGGTGCCCCCCGGTCTTTCCGTGAAAACCCGCCTCACGGGCCCGGGGTCCTTTCGGGCTTCCCGTCTTCCGCCGCGGTTTCGGGGGCGGCGGCGGGGCTTTTCGGGGTCTTTTTCCCGGGGCTTTTCGCCGCTTTCGCGGATGGGTTTTTCGCCCCGGCCGCGGTGACCTTTTTGGCTTCGGGGCCCGTTTTCCCGGCTTCGGAGTCCGTTTTCCGGGTTTTGGAGGTCGTTTTTCGGGCTTCGGAGGTCGTTTTCCGGGCTTCGGACTTCTTTTTCGGCTTTTTCCCGCCTTCGGGGGCCGGGGGTTCGGGCGCGGGTTTCCCGGGCGCGTCGGAGGCCGCCCGCGGGCCCGGGGGGCTTTCGGGGTCTTTTCCGAGTTTCGCGGGGTGGTGCCTCTCGTAGGCGGCCACGATTTCCCTGACCAGGTGGTGGCGCACGGAGTCGCGCTTGGTGAAGTAGCAGAAGGAAATGCCCTTTATGCCCGAGAGGATCTTTTCCGCGTCGATGAGGCCGGAGGGTTCCCCGCCGGGGAGGTCGCTTTGGCTGGGGTCCGCGGTGACGACGGCCTTGGTGCCGACCCCGATTCTCGTCAAAAACATCTTCAGCTGCTCGGGACTGGCGTTCTGGGCCTCGTCGAGGATGACGAAGGAGCGGGAGAGGGTTCTGCCCCTCATGAAGGCCAGGGGGGCGACCTCGATCCTGAGGTTTCCGGAAATCTCGGGGTCCCCCTGGAATTTCCCCTGCCCCCGGGATTTTTTCCCGAAACGGCCTTCCCCGGGCCAGAGCTCGTAAAGGGCGTCGAAGAGGGGCCTCAGATAGGGGTCCACCTTGTCGGCGAGGTCGCCGGGAAGGAAGCCCAGGCGCTCCCCGGCCTCCACCGCGGGACGGGTGAGGACTATGCGGTTGACGTCCCCCCGCAGGAGGGCCTCCACGGCCATGGCCACGGCGAGGTAGGTCTTGCCCGTCCCGGCGGGCCCCAGACCGAAGGTCAGGTGATTGCTCCTCATGGAGTTCATGTACTCCTTCTGGGCGAGGGTCCTCGCTATGACCTTCCGGGGCGATCCGTCGGACCTCTGGTTTTCCTCCCGGAAGAAGGAGTCGAGGTCGATGTCCGGATCCCCGGAGAGGAGGGCGCCCAGGCATTCCACCTCCCAGGGGGTGGGTTTGGAGCCCCGGACGGGCATGGTGAGGAGGGCGGAGAGCGCCTTCTTTCCCAGGCGCAGGAGGTCGGGGTCCTTGTCGGGAAAGAAGAAGAGGGAACCCCTCTGCCCGAACCTGAAGCCCAGGAGGTCCG
Organism: Deltaproteobacteria bacterium; assembly: GCA_031278225.1. Classification (GTDB taxonomy): domain Bacteria; phylum Desulfobacterota; class Desulfarculia; order Adiutricales; family Adiutricaceae; genus JAITII01. Next base: position 1,941 of record JAITKT010000200.1, on the reverse strand, counting down.
CGAGCATCTTGAAGTGCGAGGAATCCGGACCCAGCCTGTCGGTGTCCGAGACGACGACGGAATCCGAGTCGGCCGCGGCTTGTCCCGTTTCGTCCTGTGGGCCGCGATTTCTCGCGTCGCGTTTGGTCATCGGAATCTCCCTCGGGGAAAAAACCCCGCCTTTCCGGCGGCGGGTGGGAAGCGGGGAAAATCGCGCCTTCGGACGGCCCGGGTTCGCGGCCGCCGTTCGGTTTTCGGGTTTTCGAATCTTTTTTCGACTTTCGGCTCTTTTCGGGTCCGTTCGGCGCGCCCGTTCGCGGGGGGTGACGGAAAACGCGGCCGCGCTTGGCCGCGCTTCCGCATTATACCTTTAATTCCGGGGTCCGGGACGGGTTCAATCCCCCCGGGCCGGCCGTCGGGAGGGCCCGGGGGCGGCCCGCCGGGGGAGCGATCGGGAGGGTCGCGGGGTCGCGGGGAGCTGGCCCGCCCCCGGCCGCCGCGGCCGGGGGCGGGGGGAAGGGGGCTCAGATTATGCTCGTCCCCACGAGGGCGTAGATGAAGAGGCTCATCACGTCGCTCATGGAGGTCACGACGGGGCCGGAGGCGAGGGCGGGGTCTATTTTCACGGTCCTGAAGAGCATGGGGGTGAAGAACCCGAGGAAGGCCGCGACGAGGACCGCGGAGCTTATGGAAATGCCTATGGCCAGGGCCGCGCGGGGGACGTAATCCCGGTACATGAACCAGGACAGGAAGGCTATGAAAACGCCGAAGACGACCGCGATGAAGCCCGAGACCTTCTGCTCCCTCAGGTAGTTCCGGACGGTCTCGCCCTCCCGGATGCGGCCCGTGGCGATTCCGCGGACCGTTATGGTGGCGGACTGGGAGCCCACGGCCCCGGCCAGTCCCATGACCATGGGGACGAAGGCCACGAGGGCCATGGCGTCCAGGAAGGACTTTTCGAAACGGGCGAGGATGAAGCTCGCGACGATGCCGCCCCCGAGGTTGAAGAGGAGCCAGGGCACCCTGAGGCCCGCGGTTTTCAGGGTGCCGACGGAGTAGAGCTCTTCCTCCGAGGAGCCCGCGAGACGGTAGAAGTCCTTGTCCGTCTCCTCGTGGACCACGTCCATGATGTCGTCCACGGTGACCTTTCCCAGGAGCCTGTTCCGATCGTCCACGACCGGGGCGACCTTCACGTCGTATTTTTGGAATTTAGAGGCCACCTCCTCCTGGCCCTCGTTCGCGAGGAGGACGAGGCCGGGGGCGCTCAGGAGTTTCCCCATGGTGTCTTCGGGGCTCGCCAAAAGAAGGGTTTTGAGGCTCACCTCGCCCTTTAGGATTCCCGAACCATCCTTGACGAAGACGTGCGCTATGTCCCCGACCTCCTCCTTTTTTTCCCGTATGAGCCGCACCACGTCCGTGACCGCGTCCCCCTCGACCGCGGCGACGAGCTCGGTCTGCATGAGACCACCGGCGGTCTCGGGGTCGTAGCCGAGGAGGAGCCGGACCTCCTTCGAATCCCCCGCGTCGATGGAGGACAGGACCTTGTTCGCGGTCTCGTCGGAGAGCTCGCCCACGATGTCGGCCGCGTCGTCCGTTTCCATCTCGTCGACGAGAAGGCTCAGCTTCTCGGCCGGGAGGGTCCTCGCGACCTCGTCCCTGGTGGTCTCGGAAAGCTCCACCAGGACGTCCGCGGCCTTCTGGGTGTCCAGGAGGTTCATGACCCGGATGATGTCTTCCATGTCAAGGGGGGCCAGGGCCTCGGCGAGGTCGGCCGGGTGGATGCCGTTCAGGAGCTCCCGGAGCTCCTCCGTTTTTCCGGCTTCCAAAAGGGTTTTCGCGGCGAGTGGGGCGGTCATCGGGGTCGTCTTTCCGGGGTCGTCTTTCCGGGGTCGTCTTTCCGGGGTCGTCTTTCCGGGGTCGTCTTTCCGGGGTCGTCTTTCCGGGGTCGTCTTTCCGGGGTCG
>JAITKT010000187.1 GCA_031278225.1 Deltaproteobacteria bacterium | reverse complement strand
CATGTACAAAAGGTCCCCCTCGTCCATCCGGGGAAGAAACTCCCCTCCCAGGCGGCTCAGGGGGTAAAGGCCCCCGACCGCGACCATGACCGCGAAGACCAGGGTCAAAAGGGGTTTTTTCAGGGCGAGGTTCAGGAAGGGACGGTAGATCGCGATCAAGAATCTGTTGACCGGGTTCTTGTTTTCCGAGGGGACCCTCCCCCTTATCAGATAACCCATGAGAACCGGGATGAGGGTGACGGACAAAAAGGCCGCCCCCGCCATGGCGTAGGTCTTGGTGTAGGCGAGGGGGGAAAAGAGCCTCCCCTCCTGACCCCGGAGGGAAAAGACCGGGATGAAGGACATGGTTATGACCAAGAGACTCACGAAGATGGCGGGCCCCACCTCCAGGGAGGCCTCGGTCACGAGTTTCCAGTGAAGGGCCGCGTCGAAGGGTTCGTCGGGGTTTTCCCTCCGGTGCTTCTCGATCTTCTTGTGGAGGTTTTCGACCATGACTATCGAGGCGTCGACCATGGTGCCTATCGCGATGGCCAAACCCCCTAGTGACATGATGTTCGCGGTCACTCCCTGAAAGCGCATCACGACGAAGGAAACCAGGAGCCCCAGGGGGAGGGTGAGGATGGCCACGAAACTTGAGCGCAGGTGCAGCAAAAACACGGCGCAGGTAATCGCGACCACCGCGAACTCTTCGACCAGTTTGGTCGAAAGATGGCGGATCGCCCCGTCTATCAATTTGGACCTGTCGTAGACCGTCACGATCTCGACCCCGGGGGGAAGCGAGGATTTCAAAGATTCCAGCTTCTCCTTCACCGAGGCTATGACCCTCCTCGCGTTTTCCCCGTTTCTCATGAGGACGACGGCCCCCGCTACCTCCCCTTCCCCGTTCAAATCGGCTATTCCCCTTCTCATTTCGGGTCCGAAGTTTATCGTCGCGACGTCCTCCAAATAAACCGGTATCCCCTCCGGGGTGGTCATGAGCGCGATCTTCTTGAAGTCCTCGACGCTCTTCAAATAACCGGTGGCCCTTATCATGTACTCGGCCCCGGCCTGTTCCATCACGGACCCCCCGGCCTCCCGGTTGTTTTTCCCGATCTTGTCCAAGACCATTTCCAGGGTTATCCCGTGACGGGACAGAAGGACCGGGTCCGGCACCACCTGCCATTCCCTCACCACCCCCCCCACGGAGGCCACCTCCGAAACCCCCGGGAGCCCCGAAAGTTCGAAACGCAGAAACCAGTCCTGAAGGGCCCTCAGTTCCGCCAAATCCGACCCCCCGGTCCTGTCGACCAGGGCGTACTCGAAGATCCATCCCACCCCCGTGGCGTCCGGACCCAGGGAGGGACTCGCCTCCGCCGGAAGCTCCGACGCCACCCTGCTCAGGTTTTCCAAGACCCTCGATCTGGCCCAGTAGAGGTCGGTCCCGTCCTCGAAGATGATGTAGACGAAGGAATCCCCGAAGGACGAAAACCCCCTCACGGCCGAGGTCTTCGGCACGGTCAGCATGGCCCTCGAGAGGGGATAGGTGATCCTGTCCTCCACGAGTCCCGGGGCCTGCCCCGGATAAGAGGTCCTTATGATGACCTGAACGTCGGAAAGGTCGGGAAGGGCGTCCACCGGCGTGTTCGTCACCACGTTTATTCCCAGGAAAAGAAGCACCGCCGCCCCGAAGAGGACCATGCCCCTGTTGGCGACCGACCATCTGATGAGTCCGGCTGTCATGACTTGCTTTCCGGTCTCGCGAGACCGACCAAAAAAGAAAGAAAGGGAAAAGGGAAAAGGGAAAAGGGAAAAGGAAAAGGGAACGGGGAAAAGGAAAAGGAAAAAGGAAGAAAAAAACGGAAAAAGGGAAGTGGAAACGGAAAGACGGGACGCGGCAAAACATGGAATTCGGGTCAAAGTTTCCCTTCGGGGAAAAAAGATTTTCGAAAAACAATGTTCACTCTCGGGATTCCCCCCGGAAAACTCCCGCGACAAATCACCGCGGCCGCGCTCGATCCGTTCCCGGACCCCGGACGCGCCGGAGGCCGGGGAGTCTCCCGGGCAGAGTCCCCGTCAGGGGTCGGAGGAAGGGGAAGCTTCCGGCTCCCCGTCGGAAAGCCTCGCCAAGGCCCCCCTGAGGTTGGCCTCCGAGTCGATCAAAAAGAGGCCCACGCTAACGATCTCGTCCCCCTCGCTCAAACCTTCGCTCACGAGGGTTTGGTCTCCCGACGCGAAACCGGTCTTGACGGGTTGGGGGAGAAAGCTCCCGTCCTCCTTCCTCACGATGACCCTCTTTTCCTCCCCCAAATCTATGAGACTCTGGGTGGGGATCAGGAGCCCCTCCTCCCCCGAGGACCTGAGCCTGAGGCTCGCCAGGAGTCCGGGCTTCAAAAGTCCCCCGGGATTGCGGATGGTCAGGCGCACGGGAACGCTTCTGGTCACGGGGTCGGCCTTGGGGAGGACGGAGAGGTTAAGGATCTCGAAGGCCCTGTCCGGGAAGGCCGGAAGCGTCACCCTGGCCCTCCCCGAGGTCAGGTGCAGGTCCTTTTCCGGGACGTAGGCCGTGACCCAAACGGGATCCGTCCCCTGAATCACGGCGAGGGTCATGGACCTGTCCGCGTTCATGCCCGGGAAGATCGAGAGTTCGGTCACGACCCCGGCGATCGGGCTCGTTATCTTCAGTTCCGTCTGCGCCCTCGAGGTGGAATCGACCCGGGCCAGCATCTCCTCCGGCATCCCGGAAAGACGCAGTTTCTCCCTCACGCCCGAAAGGATGTTTTTCGAGGCGTTTTGGGACTTGAGGAGGAGATACTCGCTCTGGTCCGAGGCCCAGCCCGGGACCGTCACGGTCGCGAGGAGGTCCCCCTCTTCCACGAAGTCCCCCACCGCCAAGGGCGTCGCCGAAGACACGAATCCGTCCGCCCTCGGCTGGATAACGGCTTTCCGGTGGTCGTTGAACTCCACGTTCGCGGGAAAGTCCCTCGCGAAGGAGAGTTTCCCCGACGCGACCCTGGAGGTCTTGAGCCCGAGGTTCTGGAGCTGGGCCGGGTCTATCACGATCCCCTCCCCCTTGGCTTCGTCCGCGTAGCGGGGAACCAGTCGCATGTCCATGAAGGGGGACTTTCCCGGCTTGTCGAAACGGGTCCCCGGGTACATGGGGTCGTACCAGTAGAGGACCTCCTTTTCCCCCGCCGCGGGCGGGACCGCGGTCCCCGGGGCGACATGATTGGCGTGCCCGTCGACCGCGGCGTCGGCGGCCGAGAGGGGGAGGTCGGTTTTCGGGACGAAGAGCTGGAACAGAGCCGCGAAGGCCAAAATCGCGGTGGGGATAAAGAGGGTCCTTTTCCCCTTTCCCCGGGGCCGCGGACGGTCGGTCGTCTTGTCTTTCATGGGTCGCCTCTCATTCGGCCTCTATGTCCGAGATGAAATAAACGGTCTTGTCCCCTTGGGTCACCACGGTCAGATCGAAGCGGACCCTGTCCCCTTTTTTCAAACCCTCGAAGAGGCTTCCGTCCTTAAGCTCGAAGGGCATGACCATGGCTTCCCAGCCGACGGCGGGGATGGCCTCGTGGTCTATCACGACCGTCCCCTCGGAGGGATTCAACTCCGTCAGGGTTCCCCGGGCCACGATGATTTGATGGTCTATGGATTGGGCCGAGCCTCCGTGACTCCCGTGGTCGCGGCCCTGGGCGAATGCGGGGAGGGCTTGGAAAAGCGGGAGGAGAAACGCCGCGAGGATGGCGAGCGCGAGACGGGGATCGAAAAGGGGATGGATGGAGGAACGAAAACGGTTTTTCGAAGGGGTCGCGATTTTCATGGGAAACTCCTTTGTTCGCGGTCAGTGGTTTTTGGCAAAGGGAAAAAACGCGCAAAAAAACCGGGGGAAAAATCGCGACGAACGCGCGATAAAACTTTGACTGACGTTTTGGCGGGCCCGTCCCGCCGGGTCCCGCGCGGGGCCCGGTCGGCGGGGCCCGGTCGGCGCGGCCCGGTCGGCGCGGCCGGGTCATGGGTTTTCACCGAATTCCTTCGGCGCGAGGGGGATGTCGGGGAGGACGGGTTCCGGGGCGTCGGCACCCCCTCCCAAGGCGGAAAAGAGACTCGCGTGGGCGGAGAGGTAGTCTTTCCTCAGGTCCAGGACGTCCTCCTCGGCGGCGTAGACGTTTCTTTGGGCGTCCAGGACCTCGAGGTAACTTATTCCCCCGTTCCCGTAGCGCTCGAAGGCGAGGTCCAGGACCCTTCTCTGGGTGGCGAGGTATTTCTCCCGGGCCGCGAGCCGGGCTTTTAAGTCATCCATGGTCCCGAGAATGTCCGAGACCTCCCGGAAGGCGGTTTGGACGGCCTTTTCGTAGTTGACGACGGCCTTCTCCCTTCTGATTTCCGCGAGTCTTTCCGAGGCTTTGAGTTTCCCCCCGGAAAATAACGGAAGAGTCAAAGCGGGTCCGAAGTTCCAGGAGTCGTCGCCCCCGAGGACGAGGGCCGAGAGTCCGGAGGACATGAAACCGACGGTTCCGGTCAGGTCGATCGAGGGAAAGAAAGCGGCTTTGGCGGCGCCCGTTTCGTGATTGGCGGCCCTGAGCGCGTGCTCGGCCTCGAGGATGTCCGGTCTTTTCAAAAGCGCCTCCGAGGAGACGGGCTCCCGAACGATGTCCTTGGGCTCCGCGTCCTTCAGTTTTTTCGGCGGCGGAAGGGACGCCTCAATGTCCCCGAAGTCGCCCGCCAAAAGTTTCAGGGCGTTTTCGGCCCGGGTCTTGAGGATTTGGTTGTCGAGGAGCATCACCTCGGCCAACTCCACCCTGGCCCTCGCTTCCTCGAGATCGAGCAGGGAAGACCGCCCGTTTATGATGTTGTTTTCCACGAAGGCGAAGGAATCCCGGTAGGCCTTGAGGGTGTTCCGGATGAGGAGCTCCTTTTCCGAAAGGAGCCTCGTTTCGAAATGGAGTTCCGCGACCCCGGCGATCAAGGCTATCTTCGCCGCCCTGAAACTCTCGAGGGACCCCAGGTATTCCTCGAAGGCCGCGCTTTCCATCTCCTTCAACTTCCCGAAGAGGTCGATTTGAAAGGACGGGACCATGAGTTCCAGGGAAGAGCTCCGCTCCAGGGGCATGGAGGAGCCCCCCGTGAAGGTGGCCTTTCCTTCCGCCCCGACCATGGGGAGGCGCTCCGCCCCGGCGATTCCGGCCAGTTCCCGGGCCTCGCTTATTTTCAGAAGCGCGAGCCTGATGTCGCGGTTTCCGGCGAAGACGCGTTTCACGAGTTCCGCGAGTCGTTCGTCGTTGAAAAACTCCAAAACGGACTCGTCCTCGCCCGGGAGCTCCATTGAAGCCGGGGCGAGGCTCGCGCCCCTCGACCCCGTCAGTTCCGCGGGAACGGGGGCCCGGGGCATCGCGAGCTCCGGGGTCATGGAGCAGGCCGCCGAAACGAGGGCCGCGGCGATTGCGACGACAATGACCGGGAAGAGGGAAGGGACCCCGGGTGTTTTCGGGGGTCCGTGCGAAGTTCCGCCGGACGGGCGAAACGACTCGGGTTTCGGCGAGAAACGCGAAGCGGGCATGAACGCCTCCCGTGTTTTTTTTGGTAACGACCCCCCGCGCTTTCGCGGTTCCGGGACCGGCGTCCGGACGGATGGCTCGCGCGGACGCGGGTCCCCGAAGCCAAAGGGAGCGGTCGCGGCGCGGCCCGGGTCGCGGCGTTGGTCGCGGCGGGCGCTTTTCGGCCATCCGGTTCCGAAGGTCCCGGGCGTTTTTCGAGACCCCCTCGTCAAAGAAGACGGGGGGAAAACGCCCGAGGGGAAAAGAGGGAAGGCCGGATGAGTCGCGACCGGGGCCGGGGGCACGAAAGCGCCCGGCTCCCGAAGCGGGGGCGATGGGAATTTACGGGTGTGTTTAAGGGGTTGTCAGGACGGGAGGCGCGGAGGGCGGAAGAGAGAGGCGGTGGGGGGATCCGTCGCGATTTGACGGGTTTCGACGAGGGTCGAGACGGCGAAGGGGGCCGTTTCGAGCCCGGGAGCGGCGAGGATGTTCGCCGCGGCGGATTGTCCGCAAAAAAGAAGGCCGCAGAACCCGTCGGGGGAGTTCGCGGGGTCGTCCGCGGAGTGGTTCGCGGTTCGGGTGTCGGGGGGAGCCGCGTCGCGGTTTGGCGTCGCGGCGGGATCGGAATGTCCGGCATGCCCGGAATGTCCCGAATGTTCGGCGCGTTCGGAAACGACATCCGAGGTCGTTTCGGCCCGGACCGCGCCATGGGCGGCGACGGCCCCGGTCCCCGGAAGATCGACGCAACAGGACATCACTCCCCCCCGGGCGACGATGCCCCAGGACGGGAGAACGAGAGCCGCGGTCATCGCGAGGATTATGAGTGTTCCGAACCGCATCATAATGAAAACCTACCGGATTGTCGGTCCCCTGTCAACGGGAAAAAGGCGGACGCCGGGACGCCGGCTCTCGAACTGTTTTCCGGGGCGGGGAGGGGGCCGGGAGGGAGCCGGCCGGAGCGGGAAAGGGCCGGAAGGGGTCGAAAGGGATCGGAAGGGGTCGTAAGGGGTCGAGAGGTCCCCGGGTGTCGCGAGGGTCCCGGGGGGACCCGGGGGCATTTGACCCCTTGGAAAAAAACCGGAAGAAAACCGGGATCCGGACCCCGCTTTTTCGCGAAGGCCC
>JAITKT010000133.1 GCA_031278225.1 Deltaproteobacteria bacterium | reverse complement strand
CCCGATTTCGCGAAATTATTTTTTCCTCGCGGGTTCGCCCCCCGGAAACACCGGGGGGTTTGGGGGGAAACGACACCATCGCCATGGGAACAGCAATTATCATACCACAAAATGTGGGGTTTGGGGGCCGAAAAGGGGTTTTCGCGGGGGATTTCGGGGATTCCGGCCCGGGGCTTCGCGGACGCCTTAAAAAAGAAAAAGCGGAAAAACGGGAATTCGTTTTCCGCCCGGCGGGGTGTGTTTTTTTCGGGGGGGGAGGGGGGCCGGTCCGGGTCCCGAGGAAGCGCGTCCCCGGGGTCTCAAGGGGAGATGACGACGGCCACCGCGTTGGGAAGAACCGTTATGGGGGAACCCGGGCTCCCGACCATGCGGTCCGCGAGTTCCAGGCCCTCGGCGAGGCTTTCCCGTTTCGTCATGCCCAGGGCCTCCACTTCCCCGGCGTCGGCCTTGGTCACCATCACGACCCGGCGTCTCGCGAGGATGGAAGCCGTGAGCTGGATGACCCACTGGTCGGGGATGGTCTCTTCCCAGGAACGGGACTCTATCTCCTTAATCAGGGCGGGAAGGGACGAGGCCGTCTTGAAGCTCTCCAGGAACTGTTCCGAGCCGTGGCCGTCCCGGCATTCGTTCACGGCCACGATGACCCCGCCGTCGGCGCAGGTGAGGTCGGCGGCCATTACGGACTTGGTGGACTGGTAGATGTTTTGGTCCAGGGGGTAGCCGCCGTTGGAGGTTATGACCACGGGGGCGGGGGCGGCCTTGACCTCGCACTCGGCGAGCACGCTTTCGCAGCCTTTGAGATGGGCGGCCTCGAAATCCCCCGCGAAGGCCCGGGAGACCCGTTTTCCCGGGGTCAGGGTGACGTTCAGGATGAAGGCGAGGCGGGCCTTTCTCGCGGCGTGAATCATGTCCTCCTGGAAGGGGTTGCCGTCGAGGGAACCGGGTCTCGCCTTGGGATGAACCGTGAAAACGGCGTTGTGGCTCGCGAGAACCGTTTTGAAGGCCGCGACGCCCGGAAGGACGGATTTTCTCCCCCCGCTGAAGCCCGCGAACTGATGGGGCTCTATGAAGCCGTCGGCGACGAGAAGGTCGGCCTCGACCGCGAGTTTGTTCAGGCGGAGGAGCCCCCCCGAGGGAAGGCGCCCGAGGTCGGCGAGGTTGGACTCGTCCCCGGGGTCGTGGCAGAGGATCCTTTCCCCGGACGCGACCTCATCCCCGAACTTGGCCCTCATCTCTTCCCGGGTCGTGGCCCTGTGGCAACCCACCCCGATGAGAATGGTTATGTCCGCCCCCGGGGAACCCTCCCTTATTTCGGCGAGCATGGGGGGAACGGTCAGGCGGCTCGGGACGGGTCTCGTGTGGTCCGAGGTGAGAATCGCGACCTTTTTCTTCCCCCGGGCCAAAACTTTCAAGGGAGGGGAGTTTATGGGGTTTTCCAAGGCGCGGGCGATTATGGTCTCTTCGGGCGGGGGGTTTTCAGCGCCTGCCTCTTCCCGGGGGGAGAGGATCCGGACGTCTCTTTCGGGATCGACGGAAACGCTCTCGAAGCCGGTGCCGTAAGGGATCCGGATGACCGTCCGCTTCGGGGTCATCCGCGAAGACCCTTGACCGGCGGAACCCCGAATTCCCCGCAGAGGTCGAGAAGGGTTTTCCTCGTGGCCTCGTCCACGAAGACCCCTTCCGCGAGGCTTTTCTCCCTCGCCTCCCGTTCCTTTTCCCCGTGGATCCAGATTCTCTCCCGACCTCTCGCCTTTTTGCTCTCCCTCACGGAAGCGAGGATCTTCCCGACGTGTCCTTTCAGTTTTTCCGGATCCCCGAAGAGGTCCAGCCTCATGGCGGAGAAAAAGTGGGTGATCCCTCCTTCCCCGCCCGCGGGGTAGGTCGCGAGACTGCTCGCGCCAAGGGAGAGGCCCGAGCAGAGGAGCTCCACCAGGAGCGCCAGCCCGAAGCCCTTGTGGCCCCCGGACTCCTCCCCCGCCCCGCCCAGGTACAAATGCCCGCCGAAGTTGGTCTGGTAGAAGGTCTTCTCGAAGGCCGTGGCGTCGGTGACCTCGCTTCCGTTTTCGTCCACCACCCAGCCCTTGGGCATCTCCTTGCCCCGGCGATCGTGGAGCTCCACCTTGCCGTGGGTGACGGTGGTGGTGGCCATGTCCAGGGAAAAGATCCGGCCCCCGGCCTCGGGGATGGCCGCGGCTATGGGGTTGGTGCCGAGGATCCTCAGGCACCCGAAGGTGGGCACTCCCGCTATGTAGGTGTTGGTGAAGGCCATGCCCAGCATGTCCTCCTTCGCGATCTCCTCGGCCCAGTATCCCGCTATCCCGTAGTGGTTGGAATTTCTGACCGCGGCCGCGCAGAAGCCCTTGTCTTCGGCCTTTTCGACGAGCCTTTTGACCGTCTTTTCGGCCACGTAAGGGCCCACCCCGGCCTTTCCGTCGACCACGAGGGACACCGGGGTCTCCCAAACCGTCTCCGGCTCGTTTCCCGGGCGGGTGTGACCTTCCCTGAGGTTCTTGCGGTAGAAATTCAAGCGGGAAACCCCGTGGGAGGGAATGCCCCTCGCGTCCGCCTCGACCAGAAGAACGGCCGTGACCCGCGCTTCCTCGGGGCCGTAGGAATAGCCCTTCTCCAGTATCGCGGCCGTGAGGTCAATCAAATCGTCGTGGGAAATGTTGTCTGTCATTGAACACCGTCAAAAAATGGAAAAAATTTCGGGGGACGGCGCGCGGCGGGCGCGGCCGTACGGGGGAAAGGCGCGGGCGTCGGGGACCGTCCGAACGGCGCCCGGCGTCCGCGCGAAACAAAGCCCCGGGGGACTTTTCACTTTTCGAGACTCGCCAAGGGTTTGGCCATCCCCTTGGGGAGAAGGCCCCGTTCCCGGAGCTCTTCCTCCTGCTCCGCGGTCGTGTCGAAGAGGCTCCCCGCGGGTTCCTTGGCGAAGAACCAAAATCCCAGGATGATGAGGCCGCAGACGATCCACTCGGCGTAGATCAGGGCCGGAAGCACCCGCAGGACCGGGAAGAAGGTCCAGAGAAGCCAGAGGACCAAGGAGGCCAAGACCACCCAGAAACCCACGGCCCTCTTGAGGAGCTTGGGAAAGTAGATCCCCGCGATGAGCACGAAGGTGAAGGAGGTGGTGAGGGCCAGGGCCGTGGTGATGGTCGTGAGGATGCCGCTGGTCGTCAAGGCCAGGGCGAAGGACAGGAGACTCACCACGAGGACCACGGCCCTCGAGACGAGCATCTCCCTCGCTCCTTTGAGGGGTTTCTTGTAGGCCTTTTTGACTATGTCCTCCAGGACCAGGGTGGAGCAGCCCATGAGCAACCCCACCGCGGTGGAGATGTCCGCGGCCCAGAGGGCGGCGAGAAAGAGCCCGCCTACCAGGGGGGACAAACCGGTCACGAGTTTGGGGAGGGCCAGGGCGGTCTCGGGTCCGGTCAGGCCGGGAAACTGAACCGCGGCCATGATGCCGAAGAAGGCGCAGAGGAAGCCCGCGGGAAGGATGAGGAAGCCACCGAGGAGAAAGCCGTTTCTGGCCACCTTCTCGTCCTTGGCGGCGAAACAGATCTGGGAGACCGCCTGGGTGGTGGTGGCCATGGTGACCATGACGGCGATGTAGCCTATCACCAGGGGAAGCCCCAGGCCCGCCACGGGATCCAGCCAGGTTCCCCCCTGAGGCAGTTGCGCCACCATGGAGTCGAATCCCCCGAAGTCCCCGAAGCTGTAGACCAGGGCCACGATTATGCCCGCGTAGATCATGAGCACGTTGAAGAGGTTCGTGAGACCGCTGGCCCAGTACCCGCCGAAGAGGGTTATGAAGATGAAGATCGCGCAAGAAGCGAGCATCCCGCCCCGGAGGGAGAAGATGTCCGGAAGGAGGGCGGTCAGGATGGAGCCGCCGGCCACGTACTGGAGGGCGGTGATGCTTATGAGCACCAGGAGCTGGCAGAGGACGCTTATGAAACGGGTGCGGGGTCCGAACATCTGCCCCATGATCTGGGGGATGGTCTTGACGGTTATTTTTCTCAGATGGCGGGCCGCGAAGAGACCCACGAAAATGCCGCCCAGTCCCCAGGCCGCGTTGTACCAGCCGGCGGAAAAGCCCTTGGTGTAGGCCGTCTGAGCCACGCCCACGGTGGACGCTCCTCCCACGGCGAGTCCCACCAGCATGACCGTCACGAGGACGGTCGGAAGGTTGCGCCCGGCCAGGAGGTAATTGAGGGTGCGGTTGGTGGTGCCTCTCTTCAAGAGAACGGTGGACCACCAGGAGATGGCGAGAAGAATCACCACGTATACGATTAAAATTATGAGTTGAGCCTGCACGGTCGAATCTCCCTGGACATTTTGTGTTTTATTTTCGATTGGAATTATGACTTTCGTTCTTCGCCAAGACCAAAAACGACGCGCGACGAAAACGACGGGAAAGACAAAACGAATCAAAAAAAGAAAAAAACTCGAAAACGGCGCGGCGAATCCCCGGGGGAGTCCCCCATGCCCGAAAACGCGAAAAAACGGAAGAAATCAAGGGAAAATCGGGAAAAAAAGGCAAAAAACCCCGAAAAAACCGAAAAAAAACGGGAAACGGGCGAATTCGCGGGGCCGGGGCGGAAGGCGTCTTTGACGGTACGCGGAAGGGCCGGGGGAAGGTTTTCGGAACGCGCTTGGCGGGTCCCGCCCGAAGGGCGCGGGATTGGGTGCCGGAATGACGAATAACGAAGAATTTAGCCCTTTGCGGACAAAAAAGCAACGGAAATCAACGAGCGGCTCATTTTTCCGGATTTGAGGCGCGAAGTCAAGATCGGGCGCGGCTCTCGCGGGTCCCTTCCGGCCCCGGGCCGGGCCGGGCGCGCGGCGTCGGTTTTTTTCCTTTCGGGGGCGGCGGGGGAGGGATTGGGAGAGCGAAACCCAACGTTGGCGCGATTGTCGGGCGTCCGCGTCAGACGGTGGCGGAAACGGATTTCGGGTCGCGCGGCGGCTATTTCGGGGAGACGAGGGGGGAAAAAATAACGAAAAATCCGTTTGACAAGAGCGGGCGCGGGGGAGGGGGATCGGGACAAAAGCTTTCAAAAAAAAGAGGGCGCCGGAAACCGCGCCCGGGGGTTTCAAAAGGAGGGAGCTCCGATTAGGACGTTTCGGACCTCGCGCTTTCGCCCGCCGATCGGGGCGATCGGGAGCGACGGCCCGCCGCCTCATCCTCCGCTTCATCCTCCGTTTCATCTCCGGCGCGGCGCGTTTTTCCGTCATCCGGTTCCGGGATTCGCGACTTCCGAGAGGAGTTTGTCGCGAAAAGCGGTCGAAAAATATTGAGCGGCCATCAATTCCCGGCCCGGGCGCCCGATGACGTCTCTTTACGGGACCGGAACGGCGTTCGTCTCGGTGGCGTTCCCCTTGGTCGAACCGTTCGGAATCCGGCGGTAAGCGTTGTAAAGGGACGAATCGAAGAGAACGCGCGACCCGCGAACCGGTTCTTCCGACATTTCCGAACCGTCAACGGTGTCGACGAAATTCATCTTGTCGCTCGTTCCGATCTTGTCGCGACCCGGGAACGGCCGGGCGAGGTAAACGCCGCAGCGCAACCCGCGGCGCTCCTCTTTGGACGAGAAACGTTTCGCGAACAAATAATCGCGGTTCGGGAGAAGCGGGCCCGGCTTTTCGGCGGACGCGTATTCGCGGATTGTCCCCGCGGGAAAAACGACCCGCCCGTCTTTGAAGGACGTTCGCGGAACAGAGGAACGACGTTGTCTCCCGGCGAGTTTCCCGATGATTCGCGGTTTCCTAAGTCGACCACCAAACCCGTTTTCATCTTCAAGTCGATGTCCGGAAGGGGCTTTCCCGCGCGGTCGACGCTCCTTGAGACTTTGGCGTCGGCCTCGGTTCGGACGAGGCGCGCGAATTTTTCCTTTCCGGCGACGACGACTTCGCAAGGAACGTTCAAGGGCGGGTTTTTTCCCAAATCCCGCGAATCCGCGGAAGAAGTCACCCGTATCGTTTCGGGGGCGGTCCCGGTCTTTTTCGACTTGACAATCATCGTCTCCCGAAGGACGGACTCCTTGTCGAAAACCCGGTCCCTTCCGTCGAACAAACGGATGTCCGTCAACTTCCCGAAGCTCAAAAAGTAATCGCGAAATCTCGAAAAATACGCGCCGGAGGTCCATGAGCGGGGCATCGCGCGAACCATCTCGCCGTCGTCCCGCGAGTTCAACAGACCCGTCGCGGCGAAGAGAAAGCACATGTTGGGGGCCCCGCGACAAACGGCTTTCATCGCCAACGCCTCCGGAGCGTCTTTCGGGAGCTTGAAACACGGGGGATTCGCGATGACCATGTCGTGTTTTTCGGGATTTTCGGAAGCCAAAAGATTGTCGGAAAAGTCGTTTGCCTTCGACAATGCGTAATTCTTTTCGATGACGCGGGCATTCTGGGACACCTTGT
>JAITKT010000077.1 GCA_031278225.1 Deltaproteobacteria bacterium | reverse complement strand
ATCCCCCCCTCTCGTTTGCGCGCTCTACGGGAGCCTTTGGGGAACTTTGAAGTCCTGAAAGGTTTTCCGGGGTTTTTCCCGTTTTTTTCCCTTCGTTTTCGTCCGACGGTTTCGTTCTATTGTTTCGTTCGATTGTTTCGTTCTAGTGTTTCGTTCTATTGTTTCGTTCTATTGTTTCGTTCTATTGTTTCGTCCCCCCGCGGCGGGGGCTTTCCCGCGTCGGGATTCGAGGTCGCGAGGCATGAGGCGTTCTTTTTCAATCCCCGTCTTCTTCTTTTTCTTCGTCTTCTTCGTTTTCGGGGCTTTTTCGGGGGCCGGTCCCGCGAAGGCCCGGGAAAAAACCCTTCCGCCCGAAATCATGACGGGTATGGGCCTTAGGTTCGCGCTGGTGCCGGCCGGGTCCTTCGTCATGGGGGCCGGACCGGATTTCGTCGGGGACGCCTCTTACGAACGGCCCGCCCGCGAGGTCAGGATAACGAAAAGTTTCTACGTCTCCGAGACGGAGGTGACCCAGGCCCAGTGGGTCAAAGTCATGGGAAACAATCCCTCGAGACACAAGGGGGACGATCTTCCCGTCGACGGGGTCTCTCACGACGACGCCCTTTCGTTTTTGAGGAAATTGAACGAAATGGAGCCGGGGGGCGGTTTCAAACTCCCCACGGAGGCGCAGTGGGAGTACGCCGCGAGGGCGGGAAGCGGGGGGAATTACTGTCACGGGAACGACCCCGACAAGCTTTCGGAGTACGCCTGGTACGGGGAGGACCTGAGAACGGGATCGAGTCATCCGGTCGGGACCAAGAAACCCAACGCCTGGGGTCTTCGCGACATGCACGGAAACCTCTTCGAATGGGTGGCGGATTTCATGGACGAGAATTGGTATTCCCGCTCCCCGGCGAAGGACCCCAAGGGCCCCGAAACCGGGGACTTCAGGGTGATCAGGGGAGGGAGTTACGCGAGCGACGCGCAAGGTCTGCAGTCCGCCGCGAGAAACCTGGAGCTCCCCTCGACGAGGAGCATGACCGTCGGTTTGAGAATAATCAAGGAAGCGCCGTAGCGCCGGCGGGAAGGAAAGACCCGGGAGAAGGGCGCGGGGGGGCTTCCGTTCGGGGACGCGTCAGGAGTCCCCCGGGTCTCGGGGGTTTGTCTCGCGGGAAATCGGGTTCTTTCGCGGGAACCGCCGCGGGGTCGCTAAATTCGATCGCGACGGAGGGATTTTCCGGCGACGGCCATGGCCGCGCTCACGCGAAATCATACCCGGAGAGGTGTTTGCCGGCGAGGTCCTCGCGGGCGATTTTCTCTTTCGCTCGGGCGATGAGCTTCTCCGAAGTCTTTTCTTCCCGTTCCCTTTTTTGTTCCGCCGTCAACCCGTCGAAGTCTTCGGGAAATTTTTCATGCCGCGTTTCGAAAACAAAGGCCTTTTTCTTCCTCAAGGCGACAAACGAGTCCCTCGCGACCCGCCGATTCGGTCAATTCCCGGTCGGCGGCGAATCGCGCGCGTTTCGACGCGACAAACGCGATGACGCCGGGATTCCCTTCGGAGGCGCGAAGTCCTTCGGGCGAACACCATGAGAGGATGTCCCCGAAACATTTTAGCCGGAGACGTCGCGTCGGAACCGTCCAAAGCGTTTCGGATTCGCCGTTTTAAGTTCCGTTATGGTTTCTTCGGTCGCGTCCCCGGAAAAAAACGAAGGAGAGCCTCGTCCCAAGCCCGGCGAATCTCTTCGTTGGGACGCTCCAAAAGATATTCGCCGTTCTTCGATTTCTCGCGGATTGTCAGGTGGCCGGCGTGAAAAAGAATGGAGTCAAGATTTAAATTGTCGATGTCCGTCGAGTTAAGCGTATTCTTGCGCACCGGGACGGTTTCGCGAAAATCGCGCGCTTTTCCTTCTCGCTTCAAAACTTTCATGAGGAATGACGGGGTTATCGAATTGAACCCGCGGGTGCCGAGCTCCCCGGAGCCGAGCATTTCGATGACGGAACCCGGATTCAAGACCCGATTTTCACCGTCCCAAGAGTAGCCGCCATAAAAGTCAAAAATCTTTTTCGCGAGGGCTTCCCGATCCGCTTCGGCCGGCATGTCACCCCCGGATTTGAGGCGGTCGAGAAGATCCGGCAAATAAGGCCCGAAACAGCTCAAGAATTCGTCGGGGGTGAACCCGCAAATGGCGTTGTATTCCGGATCGAACGTTAAATCGAGGTAGTTGTTGAATCCCGAAAAGCCGTTCTCGAAAACGGGCTTGATCGCGCCGGTCAGGAGAACCGCGCGAGTCAAATCTTTATCGACGAGAGTTTTCAGAGACCGATAAAAGCTCCGAAGAACCGCGAGGTTTTCGTTGGCTCGGACGGTGTCATCCAAGACATCGCGAACGGGGGCGTCATACTCGTCGATGAGGACCGCCACCCTCTCTCCGGTGGCTCGACGAAGAGTGCCGGCCAGTTTTCTGAGGATATCTCCCGGACTTGAGTCCTTTCCGAAGTCCGGGCCGTTTGGGTCGACGGAGTTGTCTTTGGCCGCCTCATGGAGTTCGGTTCTCAGGTTTTCCTCGACGGCGCTCCCGTTTTCGGGGCCGCCGGTCAAAGAGAGGTTTATCACCGGGTGTTTTTTGAAGTCGTAACCCGAGGAGTCAATCCAAAGTCCCTTGAAAAGCTCGCGGTTGCCCTTCAAGAGTTCCGCGAGGGTGCCAATCAGGAGCGATTTTCCGAAACGGGGGGGGCGGGAAAGAACATGGCATCCCCCAACCGCGACAATTTCGCGAAGGTATCGCGTTTTGTCGACGTAAAGGAAATCGCCCCGTCTGATTTCGGCGAAACTTTGACCGGCGTTTGGAAGTTTCAACATGATTTCCTCCTTTTCGGGCCGCGTTGCCCGGTCGCCTCGAACAGGTTTTGGTTTATCCCGTTTCAAAAGCGCCGGTCAAAGGTCAACGGCACCGATTCAAAGGAAACCGGGGGCGAATCGCGCCCTTTTGGGAATCGCCCGCGGCCGGGAGTCGCGGGAAGGGGCGTCGGAGCGCCGCCCTTCGGGTTTTCCGGCGAACGCGCCCCGGCCGGTACGATGAGAAAAAAAGCTTATCGTAGTTACCAAAAAAGTCCCGACCGTTGAGGCGGACCGCGACCGCCGGGGAAACTCCCGCGAACCGGGCTATCCGAACCGCGCCACCCGTTTTCCGAACGCTCCCTTTTCCGGGTTCCGGCGCGGGGGCCGGGTTTCGGTCTCGGTCCGCTCAAGAACCCGAGCCGCCCGGAG
>JAITKT010000059.1 GCA_031278225.1 Deltaproteobacteria bacterium | reverse complement strand
GGCGAAAAGGAGCGGACGGCTTCGAAACACGAAAATTTTATCACATAAAACGGGAACGCGCGATCCCGGGGAGGATTCGGGGTTTTTTCGGTTTCTTTGGGCAACCCGGGCCGGCTTTCGCGTCGGGGATCAAGGTCCCGGCCGCGGTCTTCCCCGAAAGAGCGCGACATCCGGAATAGACCGCGATATATATTGAGAAAGACGTTTTTCAAAAGATCGAACGCGGGGGTTTGACGAATCCGGACCCGGAAAAGCCGGCCGAAAACGCGAAGACCGAAAAGCGCCGAAAAGGTCCGAGGGGGGATCGCGGGCGGGAAAATCGGAAGCCCCGCCCCGGGGAACCGTCGCCCGATCGGAAAAAGACCCGATCCGGGTCCGAAGGGTCCGAATTCGTCAATAAATCGAAGATTCCCCGAAACGGGGACCGGAACGGGGGGGTTCGGGAAAACGGGGGGACCGCGCCTCCGGGACCGCGCGATCGGTCGTAAACTTTAATTCCCGGCGATGACGGGGCTTCCGGTTTCGCTATTTACAAAAAACGATATTTTTCTTATGATAAAAACGGCTTACACGGAGGCAAACGCCATGATTGAATACGATCTCGCGATAATAGGCGGAGGTCCCGGCGGACTCACCGCTTCGATATACGGCTCGAGAGCCGGCCTTAAGACTCTTGTTTTGGAAAAAGTGATAACCGGGGGCCAAATGCGCCTCACGAGCGGCATAGAAAACTATCCCGGATTTCCCAACATCACGGGAGAAGAGCTTTCCAAGTCCCTGCATCAACAGGCCATGAACCATGGTGCGGAAATCCTCTCGAGAACGGTGAAAAGCATCGTTTTCGAGGACTTCCGGAAAATAATCGACACCGACGAGGAAAGTTTCGGGACCAAAACCATCATAATCGCGACCGGCACCCGCCACAACAACATAGACTGTCCCGGGGCGAGGGAATTCGCCGGCAGGGGCTTGAGTTTCTGCGCCCTTTGCGACGGGGCTTTCATGAGAAACGAAGTCGCGGCGGTCGTCGGAGGGGGAAACAGCGCCCTCGAGGAAGCGGACTACCTTTCCCGCTTCGCGACCAAGGTTTACCTGATCCACAGGCGCGACGAATTCAGGGCCGACAAGCACTTGAGGACCAGGATTCTTGACAATCCCAAGGTTGAGTTCATCCCGAGCGCCGTGGTGGCGAGGGTCTCGGGCAGCGACATCGTGGAAGAAATCGAAGTCAAGAGCCTGAAGACCGGCGAAATCACGCCCCTCAAGGTGGGCGGCGTCTTCGTGTACGTGGGAAACTCCCCCAACACCGCCTTTTTGCCGCCGGAAATCAAAACCAACGCCGCGGGCTACATCCTGACCGACGACAAACTCGAGACCTCCGTCCCCGGGGTCTACGCCGCGGGAGACGTCCGGGACACCGACCTCCGTCAAATCGTGACCGCGGTCGCCGACGGGGCCAGGGCGGCCGTCAACGCCAACCGCAGGATCGAGGAAACCCCGTGCCCCGAGCTCGGGAAAACGGCCGTCTGAACCGAACCGATTGGCGAAAACGAACCTCCCCGCCGACCCGGGGCCGGGACGGGTTCGTCCGAAATCCCGGCGTTCAACCCCTTTCGGACTTCAGCATGTGCTCGATGCGGTCGAGTTGCGCCCTCAGGGAGGCCATTTCCACCCCTATGACCGAGAGGTGATCGGGACCGACGTGAGGCGGTTTCGCCTCTTCCGCCCCCTCCGGGCTTTCCCGGACGATCGGGGCGGCCTCGACGGTCACTTCCCCTATGGTGTTCACTATGACTCCTATGAAAACGTTCAAGACGATGAAGGAGCTCAGAAGGATGAAGGGGATGAACACGACGTAGGCGTACGGGAAGGTCGACATGACCGGTCTCGCGATGCCCATGGACCAGCTCTCCAGGGTCAACATCTGGAAAAGGGTGTACATGGACGCCCCGATGCTCCCGAACCATTCGGGGAATTTCGGTCCGAAAAGGGTGGTCGTCAGGACCGAGAATATGTAAAAAATAATCAGAAGCAGAAGGGATATCCACCCGATGCTGGGCAGGGACCTTATGATCGCCTCGACTATGATCCTCAACCTGGGAAGCTTCGTCACGAGACGCATGCTCCTCAGGATCCTCAAGGACCTCAGGACGGAGAGCTTTCCGGTCCCGGGAACGAGGGAGATGCCCACTATGAAGAAATCAAACAGATTCCAAGCCGACTTGAAAAATGAAAACTTCTCGCAGACGATTTTCATCGCGAGTTCCACGCAAAACATGACAAGACAAATGGTGTCCGCGATCGTGAGCAATCGTCCAATCTTCGAGGTGAACCTCGGAGAAGTCTCCAAGCCCAAAATGACGGCGTTGAAGAGTATGACGAATATTATGAAATTTTGGGCCCATGGTCTGTAAACGTACTCGCAAAAAGCGATGACCGCGTTCTTTTCTTTTTTTGTTTTGTCATTCGCGATGGGCTCGGACATGTAAGATTCCTTTGACGTTGACGCGGATGAGTTGAAAAGTGTTTTTTTGGCGTCGCCGCGGACGTTTGCCCGTTAAATCCGACGGCCTGTTCCGGGAATCGTTCGGGGAATCGTTCCGGACGTTGGAGAGAAGCTTTGGCGAAGGAATGTCGATGGAAAAGAAGGGGAAAATCGGGAAAGAGAGAGAAGAAAAAACGGGAGCCGAATCCCCGAAAACCCGTCCGAAACGCTCACCCGAAACCAAGATCGGTCCTCGTTTCCGTCATCGGCGCAGGGTGTCGGCCGGCCGCGATCGCCGGTTTTCGGGCCGGTCGTCATTCGATGCCGACGGGTCCGGGCGCCGGTTGTTGACGCCAAAGCCCAAGGGGAGGGAATGACGGCCGCGAAACAAACCCGGGGGTTCGAACTCGGGCGTTCCCGCGCGAAACACCGGAAAGTCCCGTTGTCCGGCCAAAACAAAAAACCCTCCGGAACGGTCCGGGGGTTTTCCGAAAAAAAGGGGGAAAGGACGGGAAAGCTTTGTGGCACGGTAGGAAGGACTCGAACCTTCAACCTTCTGATTCGTAGTCAGGCACTCTATCCATTGAGCTACTACCGCGCGAGGTTAAACGGACGATTCGACGATTGCGGAAGAACAAAACACCGGGGGCTTCGCGAAACGAAAAGGCGTTTTGGTCTTTGAGCCGCGGTCTTTCGGGTTCCGCGGCCGCCTCGAAGTCCGATTAATGTAACAAAAGCCCCCGTTTTTGTCAAGCCCTTTTCCGCCGCCGCGGCGCGATGAAGCGGCGGTTCCCCGGGCGGGGCGTCTTTCCGTCGTCCGAGACGGCCTCAATCCCGCGGGGGCCAATCCCGGTCTTGTTTGCCGGAGGGAGCCGTTCCGGTCCCGGGGTTCTCGGGTCATACCCGAAGCCCCGCCCCAAACGGGGACGGGGCCGTCCGCGGCCGGCGTCTTCGGGAGAGAGCCTTCGGGGCTTCGCGGGGGCGGTCCTCTCGGATTTCCCGGGCGAAGCGGCCGCGGGGCGGCGGATCGGGCTCCGACGCCGCTCCTCGGGAAACCGGTCCGCCGCGATCCCGAAATCTTCGCCCGGGTCCCGTCAACCCATCTTGGCCAACAATTGTTCGCCCAATTTGCTCGGCATGCTCCCGTATTTGATGATCGTTTTTTTCTTCGCGTTCCCGCGTTGATTTTTCGGAACGTTACTGAGTTCGACGTCCCCGTAAGCGGTGAGGGCTTCGGGGGCGGTGTATATCGTGAGCTTGAGACCGGGCTCGCTTTTGTTTCCGAGTTTGGCGAACGCGAAGAAAGTGAAATCTCCTCCGCTCACCCTGTTGATGACCGAGATTCTGTCGTTCGGATTGGAAGGGAGGGCGAAGATCTTATTGGTCGAGTCTTCCTTCGCGAACCAATCTTTTCCTCTTTCGCAATAAGGACGGTTGGCGGCGTTTATGGGCAAAATCAGAATGGCCCTCATGTAGATTATGAACTCGAGAACCCAGAAAAACAACAATAAGAGACCTTTCGTTCTTTGGCCGTGGGGCTTCAGGCTCCATGATCCCGTTTCGTTTATGGCCGCGACGGCGTGAAACAATTTTTTGGGATGCGAAGCGTAATCCATGAAATTTTGAACAATCGGGCTTCCGTTCAAATAAAGATCCGGGGAAACGGTGCCCGAGTTCTCCAAAAGCGTCCAGTACGCCCAGTGGCAATAATAGCCGACGAGAGCCCCGACGAAAGCCAAAAAAGCGGCCGCGGCCGGAGAACGAAAGTGAGTGATCGTCACCACCCGGGAACATATCGCCGCGGTCAAATAAGACCAGACCAGAAGCGCCGCGATGACGAAGAAATAAGGGGAGAGGACCAGAAAGTTGGCGTAAACGAAGCCCAAAATCGCGCTGACGAGAGCGAACGCGACGGGTATCAGGATAATGCCCGTGACCGTCGCGACGCGGGACGGGTGATAAACGAGTGCCATGCGAAGGACCTTTCGAAGCATGAATTTAATTTTTTTGTTTGTCGTGTTGTTTTTTTTCGCGCGCCGACCGCGACGAACGCTTGAATGTCCGGCCGGCGTCATCGTTCTCGCGATTGACCGCCCCGGGACTCCCGGGCATGCCCGCGCGAAAGCCCCCCGTTTCCGCCCGTCGTCTGCCCGTCATTAACTCGTCGCGCGCCCGTCGCGCGCCCGTCACGCGCCCGTCACATACCCGTCATGAAGTCGTCATGCGCTCCGGGCCGTTTCGCGCGAGACCGGACAAAGGCCCGGGCTCGCAGGTCGGACGGTTCGGAGCGGCGACCCGGACATTCGCCCCGGACATTCGCCCCGGACATTCGCCCCGGACATTCGCCCCGGACAT
>JAITKT010000029.1 GCA_031278225.1 Deltaproteobacteria bacterium | reverse complement strand
TTCCGGGGAAACGGACGGCGCGGGCGGCGAAGGGGTTTCGGTGAAATTCGTTTGGGCCGGGAGGGGAGAGGAAAGGAAGAAGAGGAAAAAGGGGAGCGCGAGAAGGAGCGCCGCGGGGGGAAGGCGTTTGTCCCTTTCGCGGCGCGGGGTCCGGCCATGGGAGTCGAAAAGCGGTTCGGTTTTGGGGCTTTTTCCTTCCATCTGGGCTCCCGGCGGGACTTTGGGGGCTGTTTGATTTTCGGGGGGAGCGGGAGGCGCCGTTCCGGGGGATCCCGGGGAGGCGATTTCGGGCGGGTCTCAGTCCCCTTCCCGCGAGGCCGCGAAGATCCTGTCGAACCTGGCGAGGTCCTTCAAGGGTTCCAGGGGGGTGAGGCCGTTTTCCGTCGCGAGTTCGGTCATCGCGGGAAACTGTCCGGGGTCCAGTTCGAAGAGGGCCCTTCCCCCGGGTTTCAGGAGTTTTTTGGTTTTGGGGACGAGTCTCCGGTAGAGGTCGAGACCGTCCGGTCCCCCGTCCAAGGCCATGGCGGGCTCGTGGTTTTTGACGTCCGGGGGGAGTTTGGCCATTTCCGCGGAGGAGACGTAGGGGAGGTTCGCGAGGACGAAGTCGAACTCCCCGTCTTCCGGGAAGGGGGGATCCGTCAGATCCGCGAGGATGAAAGCGATGTTCGCGAGGCCGTTGGCTTCGGCGTTTTCCCGGGCCGCGGCCAGGGCGTCCGGGGAAAGGTCGGAGGCGGTCACGAAAGATTCGGGGAGTTTTTTCGCGAGGGTCACGGCGATGGCCCCGGAACCGGTCCCGATGTCCAGGATGGAGGGTTTGGGGTCGCCGGTTTTCCTCGCGAGCCTCAGGACCTCGTCCGCGATGAGTTCGGTCTCGGGTCTGGGGACGAGGACCCGGGAATCGACCTTGAAGGGGATCCCGTGAAATTCCTTTTCTCCCAGGATGTAGGCCACCGGCTCGAACTTTCCCCTTCTCGCGACGAGGGCGCGGTAGGCGGTGATTTCGTCCTCCGCGAGGACTCTCTCGAAATTGACGTAGAGATTCACCCTCGAAAGATTTATGACCTTCGCGAGAAGAAGCTCCGCCTCGAGGCGCGGGGAATGTTTCATTCCCCTTTCGGCGAAGAAGCCGGTCGTGACGTCGAGGATTTCCCCTATGGTCCAGGTCCTGTTTTCTCGCGGCATGGGGTTTTTTCGGTTGACCTCAGGTCCCGCTCTGGGAAAGTGATTTGGCCCGGAAATGGGTCCCCAGGGCGTTCACGATCTCGTCCAAATCCCCGTCCATGATCGAGGGGAGGCGGTAGAGGGTGAGGTTCAGCCTGTGGTCCGTGACCCTGCCCTGGGGGTAGTTGTAAGTGCGGATCCTTTCCGAGCGGTCTCCCGAACCCACCTGTTCCCTGCGTTCCCCGCTTATTTTGTCCCTGGCTTCCCGGTTTTTGGCGTCGTAGAGTCTGGCCCGGAGGACCGTCATGGCCCTCTGTTTGTTTTTCGACTGGCTCTTTTCGTCCTGGCAGATCACCACCAGTCCGGAGGGGGCGTGGGTTATTCTCACGGCCGAGGAGGTTTTGTTCACGTTCTGACCCCCGGGTCCCGAGGAACGGAAGACGTCTATCCTCACGTCCTCCTGTTTTATCTCCACGTCCACCTCGTCCGCTTCGGGGAGCACCGCGACCGTGGCGGCCGAGGTGTGAATCCTTCCCTGGCTCTCGGTCTCCGGCACCCTCTGTACCCTGTGGACCCCGCTCTCGTGCTTCAGGAGGCCGTGGACCTTGTCCCCCGCCACCATGATGGCCGCCTCCTTGAAGCCCGCGCCCTCGCCGGCGTTCAGGGTCAGGAGTTCGGTCTTCCAGCCCTTGCGCTCGGCGTACCTCATGTACATCCTGTGGAGGTCCCCCGCGAAGATGGCCGCCTCGTCCCCCCCGGTCCCCGCCCTTATCTCGACGATGGTGTTTTTGTCGTCGTCGGGGTCCTTGGGAAGAAGGAGGAGCTCCAGTTCGTCCTCCAGAAGCTTTCTCCGTTCCCGGAGGTTTTCCAGGTCCGAAAGGGCCATCTCCCTGATTTCCCGGTCCGGGTCGTTCGCGAGCTCTTTGGCTCCCTCGGATTCCCCGTCTATCCTGCGGATGGCCTTCCAGACCTCGGAGATCCTCCGGAGTTCCCGGTGTTGTTTCGCGACCCGGGCGTAGTCCCTCGGGGATTTCGCGAGTTCCGGTTTGTTCAGTTCCTCCTCGAGGGCGGCGCGCTTTTCCTCGATTTTCAGAAACTGCTCCGATGTGGCGGCGTTTTCGAACATTTCGCGCTCCGCGGGAAACGGGACGGGCCGGAAAGGCCAAAAAAAATCTGACGGAAGAGAAAAAGAAAACGGAAAAAAGCGGGAGTCGGGGCGGAGTCAAAACCGCGTCCCCCGGGCGTTCCCGGACCCCGTCCCGGAGCTTCGGGGACCCCGGGGAATCCGGGCCGGAAGCGAATCAAAGCCCGGCGGGACCCCCGAAACGGGCCCGGCGGGCGTTTCGATTCGACGGACACCCGGGGCGGGAAGGCCGCCGTCCGGGCGTTCCCAGTTTACCCTCAGGCCGTGGGGGCGGCTGCGGGGGCCTTCTTTTTCCCGGCCGAGGGCTGGGGAGCCTTGGCGTACTTTCTCTGGAAGCGCTCGACCCGGCCGGCGGTGTCGACCAGCTTCTGTTTTCCCGTGAAGAAGGGATGGCAGGCGGAGCAGATCTCGACCCTTATGGAATCCAGGACGGAACCCGTCTTGAATTCGTTCCCGCAGGCGCAGGTGGCGGTGACTTCCTTGAACTTGGGATGGATGTCTTTCTTCATTGTGCTGTCCTCGTCGTTTGAGATTCGAAAAAAGCCCGCCCGGGTTTCGGCGATTCCCGCGAGACCCGTCCCCGTCGGGCCCGGGAAGGGTTTCCGAGGGGTCGGAAATAGCCCCGGGGCTCGTCGGGCAGACCATTTAAACACAAAGAAAGCCTGTTTACAAGGGCGGACCGCGTCATCCGGGGGCCCGGGGCCCCGTGACCGGCGTTTCCGGGAAATGTCGGGGGAAGAGTGACGGTGAAGGCGGTTCGGGGGGGGGGACTCGGGACGCGGATCCGGGCCGGGGGTTCCGACGGGGCCATGGTCGGCGGTTTGGTCGGGAAAGGGGTCGGTCCCGCGGGCGGAAAGACAAAACGGGATTCTTTCGGGCCAAAATCCTCTTCGGGCGGGTTTTCGCGGATGTCGCCCCGGAAAGGTCAGGCGTCCGACGCGTCGGTGTCGGGCGATTCGAATGATCAAAGCCGCGTCAGTAAGAGAATAAAGACGGCCGTCAGGGCGGATGTCAAAAAACCGAATCCCAAGTTGAATTTGCCGTCCAAGCCGTCGAGTTTGGTGATGAGGTTCTTTTCCGCGGCGCCAATCTCGGCCATGAGACTCTTTTCCAAAACGTCGAGTTGACCTTTAAGTCGCTGAGTTTCTTTGACGTTCTCGGACAACACGCCTTTAAGGTCGGACAAGTCATATTGTATGTGCTCGCAGTGGGCTTCCAAGCGGCCCGGCCGGCCGCGTGAATTCGCGTCGGCGGTCGAA
>JAITKT010000430.1 GCA_031278225.1 Deltaproteobacteria bacterium | reverse complement strand
CCTTCTCTCCTCGGCCTACAGGGCGGCCGACATCATGGAACGATTCAAGTACATCAACTTGGCCGGTCAGTACGAACTTTACGGAAACCCTTCCCTGAAACCCGAAAGAAGCGTTTTCGCGGAATACGGTTTCGACCTCGAGTCCGGGAATTTCGATTTCGGTCTTTCCCTGTTCGCCAACTTCATAAACGATTACATCGCGGAGAAGGCCGAATCGGCGACTCTCAGAAGACTCGAAAACATCGAGACCGCGAGGATCCTCGGGGCGGAACTCCAGGCGTCCGCTCTTCTCCCCCATGACCTCAAACTGTCCGGTTCCCTCTCTTATCTTTGGGGAAAAGACGGGGCCAACGACCAACCCCTCCCGGGAATAGCCCCCTGGAACGCCCGGATAACCCTCGCCTATCTCCCGGCCAACGGTTTCCGGGCCGAACTGAAACACGAACACACGGCCCCCCAGACGAGGACCCCGGCCGGGGTCGCCCACTCCAAGCGGGCCGACATCACTTCCGTCACCCTGGGCTACGTCCGGGAGGGGAGAGTCACCCATGACGTCTCCCTCTCGGTCACCAACATCTTCGACCAAGAGCGCGCGAATTATCTCGCCAACGAGCGCGGCTACACCATCTGGGAACCCGGGCTCGCCGCGTCCCTGAACTACACCGTCAAATTCTAGGAAATCGACTTTGCCCGCGTCCCCCGTCCGGGCGCGCCGGGGGCCCGATCCCCCGTCCCCGGCCCCACCGCGACCCGCCCTCTTTGAGGATCCCGCCGGAGCCGAAACGGTTCGCGCCGCGAAAAAATCAACGCGGGACAAAGCCGCCATCTCGCCGCGGACCGAAAGACCGCCGCCAACCGCGAGCGAAGGCGGCGCTTCGATTGTCTCCGGGACGAACCGCCTTCCCTTTTGTCCCCCGCGCCTGACTTTCGGTCCCCGGCGGGGAATTCCCAAACCCGGTCCGCCGGGCCGTTTTCCCCTCTTCCCACCCTCCCCTCGGCCCTCAATCCCCTTTTCCCCTCGTCTTTTCGTCTCTTCCGGTCTTCCGGGCCGCCCGCCCTTCGAGGGAAAATCCCCCCGAAAAAGCGATAATCATACGCATGATTTCGGGCCCGAAACGGTCGCCGGTAACCGGGGGATCGTTTTGTGAGCGGCATAAGTCACGGAAACATATAAACAAAAAAAATAATTTTTCGTTTCCGGGGGAAAACCGGGGACAGACTATTGCAATTGAGAATCAATTATTTTAAACTCCTCTTGTCTTTCGGTCCGTCAAGCCTTAACCCGGTGGGGCTTCCCCGCGGCCGCCGGACACCGCGCCTTTTTTGGGCGCGGAAAACAGCTTTCCGACAGGAGTTTTCCATCATGGCGAATATTTTAATCGTGTACGGTTCGACTTCGGGCAACACCGAGTGGGTCGCGAATCAGTTGGAAGCGCAGGCCAAGGCCGCGGGTCACGCGGTGGCGAAGTCCAAAGCGGCGGACGTCTCCGCTTCCGGGTTGTGCGGGGGAAAGGACCTGGTTCTTTTCGGGTGCTCCACTTGGGGGGACGAGGAGATTGAGCTCCAGGAAGACTTCATCCCGCTCTTCGAGGCCTTCGACCAGATAGGGGCCTCCGGGGTCAAGACCGGGGTCTTCGGCTGCGGGGACGAGGATTACAAATACTTCTGCGGCGCGGTGGACGCCATCACCGACAAACTGACCGAACTGGGTTCCAAGGTCGTGGGCGGAAAGCTCAAGATAAACGGGGACCCGGAAGAATCCAAGGGCGCCATCCAGACCTGGGGCGAGGGAGTGCTCGCCGCCCTCTGACGGACCCCCGCGGGCGGGGGGACCCGAAGCCTTCGGGCGGGGTTCGCGCCCCGGCCCGGCCGGCCGGCTTCGCGGCCGACCGGACCCCGGACCGCCCCCGAAAACCCCGGACAATCCCCGACAACCCCGGGCCGGCAAGCCTCCGAAATGGACAAGCCGCCCGGGCGGCATTATATTTAAGAAGAGACCAACCCAATCGAGACATTCGCGGGCGCGTCGGGAGGAATCGGGGCAAAGGCCCTTTCCCCCCGGGGTTCCGCCGATCCCTCCCCGACCGACCCCCGAACCCTCCCCCGGCCCCGCCGGGACCCGGGACAACCTCAAAAAAAACTCGCGAGCGAAGGTCCGAAAACGCCTCGCAGGTGAAGAATCATGATTGAAACCGAAAACGCTTTGACCAAAATGTTCGCCAACGTCTGGCCTCACCTGGGCGAGCGGGAACGCCGCCTGGTCGCGGCCGGCGAAGCCAAACGCATAGGAAGGCGCGGCATTTCCATGGTCTCCAGGGCGTGCGGACTCTCCAGGGTGACCATCACCAAAGGCATCAAGGAACTGGACGAGGCCCCTCTCGAGCCCGGAAAGACCCGCCGCTCCGGCGCCGGAAGGCCCAGGGTGGAGAGGGTGGACCCGGGAATCCAGGCCTCCCTCGAGGAACTCATGAGGGAGACGACCAGGGGGGAAACGGATCCCCCGCTCCTCTGGACCTGCAAGAGCACCCGTTGCCTGGCCTCGGAACTCACGGCCGCCCACCACAGGATCAGCCACG
>JAITKT010000420.1 GCA_031278225.1 Deltaproteobacteria bacterium | reverse complement strand
CCGGAAAGCGGGCGGGGATGGCGGGTCGGATGTCCGGACGCGGCCTTCGGCCGGTTTTTTTCAAAGGGGCGCGGGGATGGCGGGGGTTTTCGAAAACAAGTTACCGTTGATTCTTTTGTCGCGAGTCGCCCCGGCCGCGGTCGCGCGCGCGGTCCGCTTCGGGGACGCCGGCTTTTCCCTTTTCGATTCCGCGGCCGGTTCCGCCTTTTGGCCAATCCGCGTCCCCGTCGCGTTTCCGCGAAAGAACGCTCCCGACGGAGGGGCCTCGCGGGGTGAGGGCGGCGGGAATCATTTCCGCCCCCCGGCGACGCGGACGGAAGCCGCGGACGCGACGGGGGCGGGGCGCGCGGGAGCCAGCGCTGTCCCGCGTTTTCGTTTTTTTCCGACAAAAAAAGGGCGGCGCGTCGAAGAAAGCGAATCGGAGGGTTCCCTCGATAAAGAAACCGGGCGATTTCGCCTGAAAGGAGGAAACTCCGACGCGACGCCGTTTTCGTGATATATCACGAACCGCCCCGCGCCCGCAAGAAAAACATTTCCGAAAACGCCCCGTTTTCGCGCGAAAAGACCCTTTCGGCCAGCCCCTCCCCGGGGCCGCCTTTCCGGGGGGGGCGGACGGCGGGGGAGGCATTTCGGGCAAAAAAACCGGAGCTTCGTTCCCGGGGCGCCCGCGGGAGGGTACCCGAACCGCGCGGGCCCGGGCCCGGGGAGCTTTTTCGGGGGGGCCCCCGGTTTTGATTCGCCCGGGATATCGGGTACCATGATTATTCGCGGGGGCGGCCCCGAATGACCGTTTTATTTCGCGTTCCCGCGGATGGAATCGCGGGCCTCCCTTCCGAACAATCACACGAAACTTTCCGGGTCCCGAGACATGTTCATGAATTTCGCGCTCGTCCTCTTCGTCTACGTCTTTCTGAGCGTCATCCTTCCCCTGCCGGCGGGTTTCAAGGCGAAGGGGGCGATGGTCATCGTGTTTCTCCTTTCCGCGGGGAGGCTCGCCATACTGAGGCATTTCTTCCCGGGCCTCGGGGGGATCGAGACCTCCAAGACCCTTTTGGTCGCGAGCGCCTTCTTTCAGGGGATCGTCATCATCCTCTTCCTTTTGGCCATCGCGCGGGACCTCGTCTGGGTCGGATCGTTTTCGGGAAACCTTTTTCACAAGGCCGAGTCCGCCCGCCATTTCAGGGTCTTTTTGAAAGGGATCCCCTTCACCTTGGGGCTTTTGGCCGTCTCTTCCCTTCTTTCGGCGTATTCTCTTTACGAAGCCGTCAAGGTGCCGGGGGTGAGGGAGGTGACCATGGAGATCGCGGGCTGGCCCCGTCCCTTGGACGGGTTCAGGGTGGCGGTGATAAGCGACACCCATCTGAGCCGTTTCCACGACGGGCCCTGGATGGACGAGGTCGCGGACAGGGTGAACGCCCTCAAACCCGAACTCGTGCTCGTTCCCGGGGACCTCGTGGACGGGGACACCTTCCGCAGGGCCCGGGAGGCGAAGGCCCTCGGACGCCTGAAAAGCACCCTCGGGACTTACGTCTGCGCCGGAAACCACGAATACATCTCGGGGCTGAGGGAGTGGATGCCCGAGTTTTCCAAACTGGGCCTGAAACTCCTTCACAACGAACACGCAATCCTGAACGTCGGGGGTTCGGAGTTCGCGATCGCGGGGGTCGCGGACCCCGCCGCGGAACGCCGCGGACTCCCGGGACCCGACCTCGGAAAGGCCCTCGAGGGGATTCCCCCGAACGGTCCCCCCGTGATCCTCCTCGACCACAGACCCGCCCGGGCCCCCGGAAACTCCCTGGACGGGAGGGTTTCGCTCCAGCTCTCCGGCCACACCCACGGCGGTTTGTTTCCGATTCTCGCGACCCTGGTCAAAAAAACCAACGGGGGTTTTTTGAAGGGCCGGTACCGGATCGGGGATTTGGAACTCTACGTCCACCCCGGAACCGGCCTCTGGAGCGGGGTCCCCATGAGGATTCTGAACCCCTCCGAGATAACCCTCCTCACCCTGAGAAGCGCCCCGAGGTCCGCGCGTTTCCCGGCGGAAGGTCCGGGGACGGCGGCGCCCGGGGCGTCGGCGACCGCCGCGTCGGCGACCGCTTCGGGCGGGACGGGGGAGCCCGGGGCCGCGGGCGAAACGGGGACCGGGGCGGGGGAAAACGACGTTTCCCGTTGAAAAAGAGTCCGAAAGGCCCGAAAATGTCTCATGATCCGCGTCCCCCGGAAAAACGGTTTTTCCCCGGGGCGGACCAACCGACGGGCGCGCCATGATAGACTCTTACAAATTCACGGAAGACGGTTTTTTGCCGTGTGGCGAGGACGAAGCCGATTTCTTCGACGCCGTGAGGCCCGATCCCCCGGAGATGACCCGGCTCGCCGCGAAATTCGGGATACCCCCGCTCTTTCTTTCCGACCCCCTGGACCCCAAGGAACGGCCCAGAATGGACCAGGAGGAGGCGACGACGCTCCTCATCATCCGGGTCCCGGTGCGTTTGAACGGGGACCTTCCGGGGACGGGGACGGGCTCGGGAGAAGCGACGCGCCTCGACCACAAGACCATAGGGACGGCCCCCCTGGGGATAATCATCCAGGGGTCCAAGCTGATCCTCGTGGCCGCGGACCAGGTCTTGGCGAGGGAACTCTACGGGAGACTGAACCGGAAACCCAGACCCAAATCCATGCTTTCGGTGGTTTTCAAGATCTTCATCGAGTGCTCCGCGGACTTCATAAAGTACCTGGAGCTGATGGAGGAACTCACCGACGAGGCGGAACTCACCCTCTCCAAGGCCCAGCAGAACGAGGAGATCATGACCCTCCTCGCCATCGACAAGACCCTCATCCACTTTTCCGTGGCCCTGAAGTCCAACAGGACCATCATGGAAAAGCTCATGGACTATCCCTTCCTGCGGCTTGACACCGCGGAAACGGACCTTCTGGAGCACGCCCTGACGGAGAATCAACAGGCGATATTCATGGCCGACATCTTCGGACAGGTGTTGGGGAGCATGAGCGACGCCTTCGGCACGGTCATTTCCAACAACCTGAACAAGGTGGTGAAATTTCTGACGGGCATAACCATCATCCTGATGCTCCCGACCTTCATAGTGGGGGCCTACGGCATGAACGTGGTTCTCCCGCTGGAGAAACATCCCCTGGCCTTCTGGGTGATAGTGTGTCTGTGTCTGATGTCCTGCGCCCTTTTGTGGCTCTTTTTCAGAAACAGGAAGTGGGTCTGAGGGAGGGTCCGGTGACGCCCGGGAGGCTCCGCGCGCGGCGTCAATCGAGAATGTCGGCGAGGTCCGCGAGAGCCCGGGCGACGGGACTCGCGGGGGCGGCCTCCAAAAGCGGCTTCCGGAGGGCGTCGGAGAGTTTCAGGGCCGCCGCGTCCCAGGGGAGTCTCGCGAGGAGGGGGACGCCGAGGCTCTCGGCCAGGGCCCTCGGGCCGTCCGGGGGAAATATTTCCATGGTCTCCCCGCAGGACGGGCAAACGAGGGTGCCCATGTTGTCCACGACGCCCCGGAGGCCCAGACGGGTGGCTTTGAGAAAAGAAGCGGTCTTCCTCGCGTCCATCAGGGACGAGGCGTGTCCGGTCGTGACCAAAATGGCGAGGCACTCGGGCATGAGTCTCGCGACGGCCAGGGCCTCGTCCCCGGTCCCCGGGGGAGAGTCGACGAAGAAACAGTCCAATTCGGGCCAGGCGGTCTCCGTCACGAACTGGGAGATGGCCCGCAACTTCCTCGGACCCTTCCAGAGAAGGGCCCCGTCGGGGTCGGAGAGGAGGGATTGCGGGGAGAGGACGTGGAGGTTGGGCCTGACCTCCAGGGGAACCATGAGGCCCCCGTCGTTGGCCCCGATCCTCCCCTCCGCGAACAGGGCGGACGTGACGTTGGGCCCGTGGAAATCCACGTCCAAAAGCCCCGTCCTTTTTCCGAGCGCGGCTTTCGCGAGGGCGAGATTGGCGGCCACCGTGGTCTTTCCCACGCCCCCCTTCCCGCTCGTCACGAAATACTTTCGCCCCATGGTCGCGAGCTTTTCGTCCAGTTCTTTCTGACGAAGCCTGCGATCCAAATCTCCCAGGGTGGTGATCATTGTCTTCGCGTTTCCGTCCCGGCGAAACCGGGGGGGGGGGTCCCCGCCGGGATCAGCGGGGGTTGTTCGGGTTCGCGGGGGCGGACGAATTCTCCTCGCGCCTCGCTATTTCCAGGAGCTTGGCCTCGAGAGCGTCCAGACGTCCTTTGGTGGCGTCGTCCCTCTCCCGCCGCAGGGCGTTGGCCTGGGTGATCCCGTCGAGCCTCTCCAGGGTGGTTATCATTCTTTCGGCCGCGGTTAAGGCGTTTTTCCTGAACTCCTCGTTGTCGGCGCCGAGCTTCGCGGTCTTGCTTTCCTGCTCCTTTATGAGGACGGTGTTGGACGTCGCGAGCTCCTCCAAACGTTCGTCGCGCTCGGCGAGCTCCTTGGCCGTTTGCTCCAGGGCGGCCATCCTTTCCTCCTGGTCCGATATCCGGGCCCTCAAGGCGTTGTTCTCTTCCTCGAGCTCCGAGAGCTTTTGGTCGTGGGCGTCGAGACCGGTCGAATGGTCGAGGGTTTTGGCCTCCAACTCGGAGTTCCGCTCTTGAAGCCTCGCCAATTCTTCCTTCATGGCCAAAACGTCTTCGGTCGCGGCGGCGGCGGCCGCGGCGGTCGCGGGGGAAGCCCCATCCTCGCCCGGGGACGGGGAAGCGGAAGAATCGGCAGAGGCGGACGTCGCGGGCGTCGCGGACGGGTCGGACGACCCGGAAGAAGCCTCTCCGGCCGCGGGCCCCGTTTCGGACGGCGCGGCCGGCGCAATCCCGCCCTCGGACAAATCGACCGTCGACCCGGGACTCGGGTCTCCCGGCCGCCACGTCACGGTGTCATTGCCCAGGGATTCCCCGGGAGGCATGGGGAAGAGAGCCGCCAGGGGATTCTCGGAAACTTCGGGCGCGGCTTCGCCTTTGTCGGAGGGGGCGGTTTCCGCGGGAACCGTTTTCGCGGGGACGGCGGCTTCGGGGGCCGTTTCGGGGGCGGTGGCCCCGGGGGCCTCGCCGGACGCGGGGGCGGTTTCGGTCGCGGTCGCGGCGGGCGCGGTTTCGGTCGCGGGCGCGGCCGGAGTCGCGGGCGCGGCCGGAGTCGCGGTCGCGGCGGGTTCGGGGGTCTTCCCGGCTTCGGCCACGAGGGCTTCCCCGCCGACCTCATCCCGGAACATGCTTCCCGTGGGAACCAGCTCCCTCAAGGCGTTCGCCACTCCGGGGAGGCTCTCGGTCGCGTTCTCGTAACTCAAAAAACCGTAAACCAACAAAAAGACGCAGGCCAAGGCCATGAAAAACCCGCCCGCGTGCCTGACGGGGGAGGACTTGGAAAGGGCTTTGAGGCCGCGGCGGAAGAAGATGACCGCCGCCCCCAGGGGTATGAGCATGCCGAAAAAGAAGGCCGGCTTCAGGATCCAGGGAAGGGAGGCCAGAAAGCCCGGGCTGTCGTGAATTTGGTCGAGGGTCAGGAAGGCGCCCCCCCGGAAAAAGTCGACGATGGCCGAAACGAGACCCAAAAGGGCGTAGAGAAGGAATATCCAAAGGACGGCGGAGGTCTTTTTCTTCCTGAATCCGAAGAGGGCGCAGACGGTCGAAAAGACGTCGATCCAAAGCCCCAGGGAAACGAGGAGCCACACCGCGCTCACGGGGACCAGAAAGAGCAAATCCACCCCGGGGTCGTGGAGGGAGGTTATGGCGAAGGCCAGACCGGTGCCCAGGAAAGCTATGCCCGCCTTGGTTTGAACCTTGAAGAACCTGGAGGCGGGAAAACTCAGGATCATGATGACGACGACCAAGGCCAGGCCGAAGAGCTCGTAGGGTCTGCTTTTCAGGACCGCCCCGATTATCCAGAGCGCCAGAAAGATCTGGTTCAGCAAAAGGAAAACGTACCAGAGACGGGACCCGGATCCGGACGGGGGTTCCTCCGGCTTCTTTTTCTTTTTGGGCGCGGGCGGGGGCTGGCTCCCGGCGTCGGATTTCTTCATTGTTTCTATGGACTCCTCGTCCATGCCGTCCAGGTCCTGAACGGCCTGACTCACGTAGCGCCTGCCCTTTTCCCCGGTTTTGGCCGCGGGCTCGGCTTCGGGCTTGTCCTCGTCTTTGTCCTCATCGGGCGGAACCGGCTCTTCCCGGGCGGGACTTTCGGCGGGCCCCGTTTTCGGCGAATCCCCGCCCCGGGCTTCCGCTTCTTTCGTCGCTTCCGCCTTCGTTTCCGCCGTCGCTTCCGCGGGCGCGGGGGTTTCGCGGAAAGCGCGTTCCGCGAAGGCGGAGCCGGTCCCGGAACCCGTCCCGGACCCCGGGTCGTCTTTCTTCCCGGATGACGCGTCTTCAATCGCCTTGGTCAGATCCATGGGACCGGAATACGGTCCGGAACCGTCGTCCCCGTCGTCGCGGGCACCCAAGCCTTCCTCTTTCTTTTCAAGGTCCAACCCGGGCTCTTTCTCGTCGCTCATGGCAAACTCCTTGCGCGCGCGTTTTATTTTGACATCGGTCCGTGATGAGGACAAATCGACCGTCCCAACGTTCGATCGTAGCACAGAGAACCTTCCAAGGCAATTCGCTCCCGGTTCCCGCCGGGGCGGGGGCTTTCGATTGGTTTCGCGGGAAAAGCAACTTTTTCGCGAGGCAAGCCGCCCGTTCGGTTTCCGCCGCGTTTCGCGCGCGTTTCGATTTTTTTCGAGCCGTTCGCGATTCCTCCCGGCATTGACGGGTTTTCGAATGGCGGCCGGCGCGAGTTCGCGAAGCCCCCCCAAAAACTCCGGCTTCGGCTCCGGGGAAAAAATTCATCCGAAATTTTTCGCGCGCGACGCCCATGACGCCAAAGACCGACGCCGCGAAAGGGATTTATTGATGTTCCGCCCGAATCGCGCGCGGCGGTCGAATCCGGGCAAGGGGGCCGCCGGGGGCCGCGGGAGAACGGGTGGCGGGACGGTTTTTCGAAAACCCCCGGGACCGCGGCTTTCCCGGTCCCGAAGAAAGCCGGGGAGGGGATTGGCGGGGGGACCCTACCGCGACCGCCGGGACCTCCCCGGGTCCGCCTCCCGGCCCTTCTTTCCGATTTTCGCGCTCGTTCGAAAGGGTCTTCCCGTTGTGATAAAATGAATTTTCGAAAAACGCCCGTTTTTCGAGGGAAACCTTCGCTTTTTCCCGAAAACCCCTCAGGAACCCCCCGATGCCCACAGGGCCCAACGCCATTTCCAAAGTCACCGCGGCCTATCGTCACGCGGAACGGGTCACCGAACTCATGAGGATCATGGTGAGATTCGGGTTCGGGGACCTGTTCGCCACCATGGGCCTGGGGGAAATCATCCACAAGGTGAAGCGGATCGCGGGATTTTCCAAGACTCCCCCCTCCCGGGCCTCGAGACCCGCGAGGCTGCGCATGGCCATGGAGGAGATGGGTCTCGTGATGATAAAACTGGGACAGTACCTCTCCACCCGCCAGGACGTCATCCCCCCGGCCTACGCGGAGGAATTCTCCAAGCTCCAGGACAGGGTCCCGCCCATACCCTTCGCGGAAGTCAAGAGGATCCTGGAAGAGTGCGCGGACCCCGGCGCCTTTTCGGAGATAGTCGAGGAACCCCTGGCCGCCGCCTCGGTGGGACAGGTGCACGCGGCCGTGACCCGGGAGGGGACGGATGTGGTGGTCAAGGTCCAAAGACCCGGTCTGGGGAAACAGGCCCGGACCGACCTCGAAATCCTCCGGGGCCTGGCCGTTCAGGCCGAAAAGTACCTTCCGACCCTGAACTTCCTGAGACCCGTCGAAATGGTGGAGGAGTTCGGGAAATCCCTTTTGACGGAACTGGACTACAGGCAGGAAGCCAACAACATTCTGCGGTTCGGGAGGCTTTACCGGGCGAGCCGGGAGGTGAAAATCCCCGCCCTCGAGAGAAAGCTCACGACGGACAACGTCATAGTCATGGAGAGGCTCGAGGGGGTGAAGTACGACGACCCGGAGGGACTCGCCCGGGCGGGGATCGCCCCGAGAGACTTGGCGAGGCTCACCGCCAAGGTGGCCATCGGGCAGATCATGACCTTCGGCTTCTTCCACGCCGACCCCCACCCCGGAAACCTCTTCGCCATGCCGGGACCCATGATAGCCTTCATGGACTTCGGGCTCACGGGCCAACTCACCGCGGAGGCGAGAGACGAGCTCTTGAGACTGGCCCTGGGAGCCGTGAGGCACAACCAGGCCGACATCGCGAGGGCCATCCTGAGGCTCACCCGTCCCGACGTCAAACCCGACAGGGACAAACTGGAGACGGACATCTCCTTTCTTTTGGACCGTCACCTGGCCGGAACCCTTAAGGAAATAAACCTGAACGACTTCGCGAAAGACGTTTTGGACATCATAGCCCAGCACGGTTTGAAGGCCCAGCCCAATCTCCTCCTTCTGGTGAAGGCCCTCATCCAGTTCGAGAGACTGGGCATAATGCTCGACGGGGACTTCGACGTGATCTCCGAGGCGAGACCCCTCGTGACGGAAATATACAAAAGAAGGCATTCGCCCGTTAACAAGGCGCGCCGCCTCCTGAGGGGCGCGGAAGAGCTCGCCGCGAATCTCCGGACCCTGCCCAAAGACCTCGGGCCCTTTTTGGACAACATCAAAAACGGCTCCATCCGGGGGGACATCGAGATCAAGAACATCCCCCAGGTCCAGCGCTCCATCCGGGACGCCAGCCAGAGACTCACCTTCGCCCTGGTGCTGTCCTCGCTCCTGATAGGGTCCTCCCTCATCATAGCCGCCCAGGTGCCCCCGCTGTGGAACGGGGTCGCCATACTGGGACTCCTGGGGGTGTTCGGGGCCCTCATTCTGGCCCTCTGGCTCCTGGTCGATTTTTTGAGGGACAAAAGGTAGCGCCCGCGCGCCCGTTTTCCCCGATCCCTTCGACCCCCCCGACGCGTTTCGCTCCCTTCGCTCCTTCCCGTTTTTGACTTTCGCGGCTTTTTGTTTTAGACTCGTTCAGTTTGGTCGGCGTCTTCGAATGCCTTCGAATTCGCCGCGGTTCTTTTTTCCCCCGTTTGAAAATTCCCCCGTCCCCGCGTCCCCCGTTCCGGCCCGAAAAAGTTTTTTTCTTTTGTCCGAAGATTTTCGCGGAGGCGGCCATTGTTTTTTTTCGCGCGCGGCTTTGGCGTCGCGTTTTGTTTTTCTTTTGGCGACCAGGTTTTCGGGGAACGACCGGGGCGTTTTTAGAAAAATTTATTTTCGCGGGTTTTTCGCTGAAAGGGCGCGAACCATGGAAGAAGTCGGAAAAAAATTTATTTCGATTGTCACCGCCTGTTACAACGAAGCGGAAAACATCGAACTCCTTCACGAAAGACTCACGAACGTGATGCTCTCCATGCCCCGGTACGATTACGAGATAATCTGCATCGACAACAAATCGACCGACGGCACGAGAGACAAAATTTTGACCATTTGCGCCAAGGACCCGAAGTTCAAGGCCATATTCAACGTCAGAAACTTCGGGCACATCCGTTCCCCGTGGCACGCCCTTCTGCAGGCGAAAGGCGAAGCCGTCGTCTTTCTGTGCTCGGATTTGGAGGACCCTCCGGAGCTCATCCCGCGAATGATCGAAAAGTGGGAAGAGGGATACAAGCTCGCCATGGCCGTCCGCGAATCCTCCGACGAAAAGGGCCTCTATCCGATTCTGCGGAACGTGTTTTACAAAGTCCTCGACAAGTTCAGCGACGTCAGGCAAATCACGGGCCTGACCGGCTTCGGTCTCTACGACCAGGAGGTCATAAAGGTCTTCAGACAATTGGACGACCCCTATCCCTACGCCCGGGGCCTCATAGCCGAACTGGGCTGGGAAGTGGCCCGGATACCCTTTCACAAAGAGGTGAGGAAATCCGGAAAGACCAAAAACTCCTTCTTCACCTATTTCGACATGAGCTTGCTGGCTCTGGTCAATCACAGCAAGGTGCCCCTGCGTTTCGCGATTTTCACGGGGACCGGCGTGAGCGTCTTGAGCATCCTCGTCGCGATTTACTACCTCGCGAGAAAACTCCTCTTCTGGGACCAATTCCAGGCGGGCGTGGCCCCGGCCCTGATAGGAATTTTCTTTCTCCTGGGCGTTCTCTTCATGGTCGTGGGAATCGTGGGGGAATACGTGGGTCTCATCGTCACCCACGTGATTCACAGGCCTCTCGTGATTGAGGAGAGTCGTTTCAATTTCCGGCCGGGGGTTTTCCCGGAACCCGCGGAAACCGCGGACCCCGAAGGACCCGTCGAACCGGAAGGACCGCCCGAACCCCAAAGCGCGGAAAAGCCGGACGAAAACGAAGGCCGGGACGGCTCCGGGCCCTCATGACTCCCGGGTTTTCCCGCTTCCGACCCTTTTCGAACCCCGAAAGCCCCCCTTCCGGACGTCCGGAAGGATCGAAAACCCCGGAAGAAGCGGCGGGCGCGCGAAGGAAAATCCGCGAACTCGCTTCCCGCTCCCTCTTCGAGAATCAAAAACTCAATTATCTGATCGTCGGGGGCCTGAACACCGCTTTCGGCTACGTTTCGTCCTTCCTGATGTATTACACCCTTTACCGGTTTTTGCACATCGTCGCGATAGGCGTTCTTTCCACCGTCGTCAACATCACTTTTTCCTTTTGCTCTTACAAAATCATGGTGTTCCGCACCAAAGGCGATTGGCTCAAAGAATATCTCAGATGTTACGCGGTTTATTTTTTGGGATCCGTCGTCTCGATAACGGGCGTTTGGCTTTCGGTGGACTTCCTCAAACTCCCCTTTTGGCTCGCCCAGGGACTCGTGATGGGAGCGGTCATAATTTCCTCTTATGTCGGGCACAGCAGATTCACCTTCAAAAGAAAGAAAGCGCCCGACAATCCGTGAATTGTTTTTTTGACTCGGACCCGCGCCTTTTGACATGGCAAGGAAATTTTTTCGAAAAACCGTCTTCGAACCTTTGACGCCACCGGGAACAAACGATGAAAACAGTGATTTTGTGCGGCGGGGA
This sequence comes from Deltaproteobacteria bacterium, assembly GCA_031278225.1. Lineage (GTDB taxonomy): Bacteria > Desulfobacterota > Desulfarculia > Adiutricales > Adiutricaceae > JAITII01. Next base: position 4,095 of record JAITKT010000420.1, on the reverse strand, counting down.
AGGAACCAGGTTAAGGGAGTTCACCGAGGTCATCCCCAAACCCATGGTGGAGATCGGGAACCGTCCCATTCTCTGGCACATAATGTCGGGGTACTCGAGTCGCGGTTTTGACGATTTCGTGCTCTGCCTCGGTTACAAGGGGCACGAGATAAAAAAATACTTTCTGGAGTATCAGTCCATAAACAGGGATTTCACCGTCACCTTCGGGGCCTCCCCGGAGACGGTTTTTCACGGCGAAAACGTCCCCCTGAACTGGAAAGTCACTTTGGCCGACACGGGAAGAAGCTCCCTGACCGGCACGAGACTCGGAAAGGTCCTCAAATACCTGAACCCCGGAGAAACCTTCGCCCTCACCTACGGGGACGGGGTCTCGGACGTCAATCTCCCCGAGGCGCTCGCTTTCCACAAAAAAGAGGGGCGGCTCGCGACCGTCACCGGGGTCAATCCCCCGGGGAGATTCGGGGAAATAGAAAACGAAGGTTCCAGGGTGGTGTCCTTCTGGGAGAAGCCGGCCGCCTCGGGAGCCTTGATTAACGGGGGTTTCTTCTTCTTCGAGCCGGATTTCGCCCGCTATCTTCCCCCCGAGGGCGAGGACGAGATGCTGGAACACGGTCCCCTGAGGCGCTGCGCGGCCGACGGAGAGCTCACGGTTTACAGGCACCGGGGATTCTGGCAATGCATGGACACGGTGAGGGACTGGCGCTACCTCGAAGACCTCTGGAACGAAAACAAAGCCCCCTGGAAGACCTGGAAATGAGCCCGATTCTTTTTCGCGTCCCCGACGGGGATTTTTGGAAAGGCCGGGACGTTTTGGTCACCGGTCACACCGGTTTCAAGGGCTCCTGGCTCTCCCTGTGGCTTGCCCGCCTGGGCGCGAGAGTTCACGGATACGCCCTTCCGGCCGCCGCGGGCCCGGAAGGCGAGACCCCCCTCTTCGCTTCGGCGGGCGTCGAAAAAATTCTCGCGAGCCACACCGAAGCCGATCTGAGGGAACCGGGCCGCTTCCGGGACACTTGGGCTAACCGCGGGGCGAACGTTTTGTTTCACCTCGCCGCCCAACCCCTCGTCAGGGAATCCTACAGGGCCCCCCTCGAAACCTTCGAGGTGAACGCCATGGGCACCGCGATCGTTCTCGAGGCCCTGCGTTCGGTCGGAAGACCCGCCGCGGCCGTCTTCGTCACCACGGACAAGGTCTACGAAAACAGCGAAGAGGTCTGGGGAAGAAGGGAAAGCGACCGTCTCGGGGGTCATGACCTTTACAGCGCCTCCAAGACCGCGGGGGAACTCCTGGTCGCGGCCTACAGGGCCTCTTTTTTCAACGTTGCCTCAGCCGACGGCAAGACCTCCGGAATAAGGGTCGCCACGGCCAGGGCGGGAAACGTCATAGGCGGCGGGGACTGGGCGTCCGAAAGACTGGTGCCCGACCTCGCGAGGGCCTTTTCGCGAAAAAAGGCGGCCAAGATAAGAAAACCCAAGGCCGTGAGACCCTGGCAACATGTCCTGGAACCCTTGGGGGCCTACCTTCTTCTCGCCGAAACCCTTTTCCGCGATCCCACCGAGAATCTCTGGACCGGCGCCTGGAACTTCGGGCCCAAACCCGACGAGCTCTGGCCGGTGGAAGCCCTGGCCGACGCCTTCCGCGACGCCTGGGGAGAGGGAGCCCGTTGGAAAGACGCGTCCAGAAAAGAGGCCTTTCACGAGACCTCTTTCCTGCACCTTTCCGTCGACAAGGCCCGGGCCCTTCTCGACTGGAGACCCCGCTGGGGAACCGGGGAATCCGTGGCCAGAACCGCCCGCTGGTACCGCGACAGTTCCTCCCCGGACTTTGACGCGAACGCCGCCTGCCTCAAGGACATCCGGGACTTCGCCGGGGAAACCCAGCGGGAAACCTCATGAACAGGGAAGAACTCGAAAAAGAAATCCTGGCTCTCGCGGAACGCCATTTCGAGAGCGCGGAGAAACCCGCCTTCGTCCCGGGAAAGACCTACGTCCCGGCTTCGGGAAAGGTGGTGGGAATCGAAGAACTCCGCCTTCTGATCGGGGCCTCCCTCGACCTGTGGCTCACCGCGGGACGCTTCACCGACCGCTTCGAAAGGGAATTCGCCTCCTGGCTGGGGAGAAAACACGCCCTCTTTTGCAACTCAGGCTCCAGCGCCAACCTGTTGGCCCTGACCTCCCTGACTTCCCCCCTCCTGGGGGACAGGGCCCTGGTCCCCGGGGACGAGGTCATCACCCCGGCCTGCGGCTTTCCCACAACCGTCACCCCGATTCTTCAGGCGGGTCTGATTCCGGTTTACGTCGACATAAAGAGATCCAACCTGAACGTCGACCCGGAACTCCTGGAAAAAGCCCTTGGACCGAGGACCCGGGCCATCATGACGGCCCACACCCTCGGAAACCCCTTCGAGCTCGACGCGGTCCTCGAAATCGCGAAGTCTAGGGACATGTGGCTCATCGAGGACAACTGCGACGCCCTGGGCTCCCTGCACGGGGGCAAGAAAACGGGAACTTTCGGCCATCTCGCGACTTTCAGCTTCTACCCCGCCCACCACATGACGACCGGCGAGGGCGGCGCCGTCGCGACCGACGATCCCCTCCTGAAAAGGATAGTCGAATCCCTGAGGGACTGGGGTCGCGACTGCCATTGTCCCCCCGGACGGGACAACACCTGCGGCAAACGTTTCGACATGAGCTTCGGGGAATTGCCCCGCGGATATGACCACAAATACGTGTACGCCCATCTCGGTTACAACCTCAAATCCACCGACTTCTCCGCGGCCGCTGGTTGCGCCCAGCTCCCCAAACTCGACGGGTTCGTCGCGAGACGCAAAAAAAACTTCCGTCGACTTCTTGAAGGTTTGTCGCCGTCGAAAAGCTGTTTGGATCTTCCGGAAGCCACGCCCGGCACGGAGCCGTCGTGGTTCGGTTTTCCCGTGTCCGTGAAAGAAAACGCCGGATTTTCCAGAAGGGACATAACCACTTGGCTCGAATCCAAAGGCGTGGGCACGCGACTTCTCTTCGGCGGAAACGTAACTAAGCAACCGGCCTTCGCGGGAACGAAACACAGAATCCCCGGCGCCTTGACAAACACCGATTGGGCGATGTACAGTACTTTTTGGATTGGATTGTGGCCGGGACTCACCGACGAAATGCTCGACCACTCCATGGACGTCATAAACGAATTTTCCAAAAATAAAAATTGACTTGACGACATCACTTTTTCGGTGAATTCGCCAAATCTCCGTTTCACCTCTTTGTTCTTCCGTCTCCGACGGGTTTTTCCCGTTTCCCTCCGTTTCCGGCCCGCGTCTCGACGAGGGACTTCCGAGCGCCCCGTTTTCAATTTGGTTCTTTCCGGCGCGTCCGTTCTCCTATTCGTTTTTTCCAGCGTTTTGGCGAGGGTTTTTTCATCGCCAACGTTTTCACGAAAAAATAATTCAAAAAAACAACACGACGATTGATTGGAACAACATGCTCCCATTCGGTTCCATTCGATTTCAATCGGTTTCAAAATGAACAACGTCAAATTAAAATTGATATATTCCCTGCCGGAACGGGATTTGGAAGATCTTTTGACGATAAACCCTTCGCCCTGGGAGAAACTCCGGAACGCGAACGTCTTCATGACGGGCGGGACGGGCGTGTTTTCCTATTGGATGCTCTCAAGTCTCCTTTACGCCATCGACACTCTCAATTTGAAGACCAAAATCACGTTGTTGATACGGGACGTCGACAAATTCCAACGTTTGACCCCGGCGTTTTCTTATCACACGAACATAAAAATCCTCCGCGGAAACGTGCTCAATTTCGAATTTCCCCACGAGAAATTCACCCATTTCGTGCATCTGGCGGCTCCTTCGGCGAAAGCGCAACACGAAGACCCCTTGCTTGCTTTCGACGTTCTCGTGGCGGGCGCGAGGAGGGTCTTGGAGCTGGCGGCCTATTCGTCACCCGAATCCTTTCTCTACGTCAGCACCGGAGCCGTTTACGGACGGCATCGCAAATCGGTTTCCGAAATCGACGAAAACTTCAGGGAAGCCCCCGACACCCTCGGGGACGGACCCGCGGCCTACGACGAAGGCAAAAGAGCCGGGG
>JAITKT010000392.1 GCA_031278225.1 Deltaproteobacteria bacterium | reverse complement strand
AAAAGACAATCGCCTCCCCCGACGGCCGCGAAGCCGCGGCTCCGCCGCCGATTCGAAAATGACGCCCGCCTCCCGCCGGCCGTTCCCCCCGCCGTCCCCCGTCCGATTTCCCGACCCCCGGCTCGTCTTCCGCCCGGCCGACCGTTCCGCGAACCCGAAAAATCCCCGGTCGATCGTCAATCCTTTTTTGTGGTAAAATGCTTTCGTTTCGAGCGCGTCCCGAAAAACGGCGGGAGTCACCCCCCGGACCGGGCGGAACGAACCGAAACGAAATCATCGACACCCGAGGATGCCGACATGAAGACTTTCGCCGAACTCCACAACCGTCTCCTGGGTCTGGCCGCGAGGTTGGACGGGGAGCTGTGGGAAGACATATTGAAACAACTGAACCCTCCCGAGAGCTTTCCGAGGGACCAGGCGGTGCGGGACCTCGCTTTTCGCGACGCCAAGGCCCTCGCCGGCTACGTCCCCGATTTGAGAAAACTCATGCGCGACAACTCCCCCGCCAAGCTTCCCAAGGAAGAGGTGGCGGCCTTCACCGCGATTTTTTCCCTCTACAACCTGGCCGCGAGGCTCCCGGTCCTTCTTTTCGCCGTGGCCGACCACAAAGACAATCAAAACCTGACAGACGTTTACAACGGATACAGACAAGTCCTTCTGGAACTGACCGCCTACCTGACCCTCGCGGAAAACGCCCCGGCCGAAAAAGACAAAAACCAAACCTGACGCTCGCGGGAAAAATTTTATCGCGTCCCCGACCCGGACACCGCGAATTCGCGGGTTTCGGATCCGTCAGCGAGAGTTCTTTTCGGCTTTTTCCCCGTCTCCCGCGAATTTTTAAAAACATCGCGCGCTTTCGCGAAAAATTTCTGGTCTTCGGATCCCGACAGCGATTCACCCGAATCAACGCGGCGCGGGACCCGCGGGACGAACCGATTTTCCCTCCGAGCCGACTCCGATCCGCCCCCGCCCCCGCTCCCGCCCCCCGGGTAAGCGCCTTCGCCTTTTCCCCCCGGGCTTTGTCCTCGCGAAACCGCCGGCCGCCCTCCCGAGCGATTTCGCCCCCCAATCCCCCGGCGGCCTTTCCCGCGACGTTGAATTTCACCCCGTTCCGGTCTATCATCGTTTTGAACATGGCTCCGTTCGCGATTCCCTTCACCGAACACCATGATCGCCCGCTCCGGGGGGGAAAAAGCGACCCCCTTGGGGGGCGTTCGCGGAAAATCGCGTCGCGGGCCGCGTACCGGTCCCGAGTCTTCCGCCCGCGCGCGCGGCGGCGAAAAGATGATGAAAACCGGGGAATAAAGGCAAAAGATCGGGGGGGGGAACCGACGACGCCGGCGGCCGTCAATCCCCTCGCGTACCGTCCTCATCATCCGCGAATCGGCGGTTTTCCCGGGTCCCCGGACTTTTCCGGGAATTGCCGACGGTTCCGACATTTTCCGCGATAATTTTGGTTTTTTGACGCCGACCGACGATTCCCCTCGAATACCCCTCGAATACCCGTCGAACGCGTCGCGAACGACGAAAGGCGGCGGACCCCGAACCACACCATGAGCGACGACGGACGCCACACCCGAATCCCGACCCTCGCGAAAGACGAAAAAGATATCCCCCGCTTCGGGGAAATCTTCAGGATCGCCTTTCGGGTCCTCGTCGAAAAGCCTAAGACACTAGCGGCTTTCGCGATATTTTTGTCCCTCATGAACCTCGGGATGGACGCTCTGAGCAACAAGCTCCTGGAGCCTTACCTGCCCGCCGCGAACATCCTTTTCTCCCAAGAGACCGGCCTTCCGGAAACCCCGGGGGAAGGCACCGCGGACGGAACGACCGACACCCGGGAAATCGGCCGGAATGACGGCGCGCCGAACGGACCGGCGGACGCCGCGACGAACGGCCCGGTTGACGACGGGGCGAACGCCCAAGCCTCCGTCGCCGATTTCCGCGCCACCATCGAACGCCTCGCCGCCGAACACGGCGCGGGAAGGCTTTTTTTGGCCTTTTTTCTGCCCCTGCTCCTCTCCCCTCTCGTCACCTTCACCGTCACGACGGGAGCCCTGGCCATGTGGGACGGACAAAGCCTTCGCCCGGGGGATTTCGCCCGATCCCTCGCCGGGTACTTCCCGGCCCTGCGGGTGACTTTGTTGGCGGCCGTCCTTTGGCTGCTTCTGGTTTGGATTTCGTTCCTCTTCGCCGTTCCCGCCGTCCTTGTCGCGGGCTCGCGCGGGGGAGCCGCGAACTCCATGGCTTTGTTGATCGTCATCGTTTTGACGGCGATAATCTGGTTCCGTTACGTCTGGCCTTACGCCCGGGGCCTTTTCCTTCTCCCCTTCTTCGTCTTCTTCCGCTTGGCGGATCACCCGGGCCTCGCGGACACCTTCGCGAGCTCCATGCGATTCTTCGCGAAACAAAAGGAATTCCACCGCGAAGCCAACGAAATGACGGTCTGGTTTTTCCTGATCCTCATCGGTCTCGCGGTTCCCCTGGAGTTTTCACTCATGGTCCTGAACGGCGGGCTTCCCCGGTTCGCGCTCGAGCTTTTCGCCAACGCCGTCATGACCGCGGGCATGCTCTGGCCCATAATCGCCATGGCCGGCTTCCACCGGTTGCGCCTGTCGAACGGGAACTGAGAACCGCGGCCGCGAAGGGGATTGAAAGAGGACGGGGCAAGAGCGGAAAGAGGGAAAAAGCGGGGGGAAAACGGGGGGACGAATCG
>JAITKT010000361.1 GCA_031278225.1 Deltaproteobacteria bacterium | reverse complement strand
CAAGGCCGCCCCCAAGGCCGAACCCAAGCCCAAGGCCCCCGCCAAGGCCGAGCCCAAGGCGGCTCCGAAGGCGGCCCCCAAGGCGGCTCCCAAGCCCGAACCCAAGGCCGCCCCCGAGCCCAAGCCGGAAGTCAAGGCCGAAGCCAAGGCCCCCGAAGCCAAAGCCGAACCCAAAGCTCCGGAAGTCAAGCCCGCGGCCCCGCCGGCCCCCAAGCCCCCCCGCGGACCCAAGCCCTCCCTGGTCGTCAAGGCCGAACCGAGGCCCGCGAACATGGCCTTCGAACCCAACAAGGTCAAGTACAGCGGAAAGATAAACGACGTTCCCCTGGGTCGTCAGAGGAAGATGGTGGGCGGACAGTCGGCCTACAACTTCCACGACTTCGAGGGAACCTTCCCCAACAAGCCCCTGATAGGCCTTCAGGTCTGGGACATGAACCCGGGCGAATCCTACGCGCCTCCCCTGGCCGCGAAGTTCGCGGGGGTTCTTGACGACCCGGCCGCCTGGGCAAGGAAATGCGTGGAGTACGGGGCCGAGATCATCTCCCTGCAGTTGAAGTCGACCGACCCCAACGACCTCGACTCCTCCCCGGAGAAGGCCGCGGAGACGGTGGGGAAAGTCCTGGAAGCCATTGACGTGCCTCTCATCGTCATGGGCGTGGACAACAAGGAGAAGGACATCGAGGTCCTCTCCCTCGTGGCCGAGAAATTCAACGGGAAAAACCTCATCATCGGTCCCGTGACGGAAAAGAATTACAAGCAGCTCGGAGCCCAGGCCCTGGCCTACGGGCACTCGATAGTGGCCAAGTCCCCCATCGACGTGAACCTCGCGAAGCAGCTGAACATCCTTCTCATGGACCTCGGACTCAAGTCCGACAAAATTTTGATAGACCCGACCATAAGCGGGCTCGGTTACGGGCTCGAATACACCTACTCCATAATGGAGAGGATCATCATGGCGGCTTTGGTGCAGCAGGACGACAAGCTGCAGCAGCCCATCATCGCGATAATCGGGGACGAGACCTGGAAGGTGAAGGAGTGCAACACCCCCACCGAGGGTTTCGAGACCATGGGAGACCAGGAGGCCCGTTCGGTGCAGATGGAAGTGACCACCGCGACCTCTTTCCTGGCCGCGGGCGCGACCGTCATACTGGAAGCCCACCCCGATTCCCTCAAACTGACAAAAAGTTACGTTGACGCCGTTCTGGGCGGATCCCTCGTGGACCCCGGCGTCACGGTGCCCATAATCGACATTCCCGCCGCGGGCGAAAAAGCCCCGGCCAAGGCCGCGCCCCCGGCGGCCCCGGCGGTCGAAGTCAAGGCCGAAGTCAAGGCTCCCGAAGCGGCGGCCCCCGCGGCCAAGCCGGCGGCGCCGAAGGCCGCCCGCGCCCCGAGGCCCTCCCTCGTCGTCGCGGCGGACCCGAGACCGGCGAACACCAATTTCAAACCGGACAAGGTCAAGTACAGCGGGAAGATAAACGACGTCCCCCTGGGACCCCAGAAGAAGGTGGTGGGCGGACAGTCGGCCTACAACTTCCACGACTTCGAGGGAACCTTCCCCCACAAGCCGCTCATCGGCCTGCAGGTCTGGGACATGAACCCGGGCGAGTCCTTCGCGCCTCCCCGGGCCGCGAAGTACGAGGGCGTCTTGGACGACCCGGCGGCCTGGGCCAGGAAGTGCGTGGAGTACGGGGCCGAGATCATCTCCCTGCAGTTGAAGTCGACCGACCCCAACGACCTCGACTCCTCCCCGGAGAAGGCCGCGGAGACGGTCCAAAAGGTCGTGGACGCGGTTGACGTTCCCGTGATCGTCATGGGCGTGGACAACAAGGAGAAGGACATCGAGGTCCTGTCCCTGGTCGCCGAGAAGTTCAACGGGAAAAACCTGATCCTGGGTCCCGTGACCGAAAAGAACTACAAGCAGCTGGGAGCCCAGGCCCTGGCCTACGGGCACTCGATAGTGGCCAAGTCCCCCATCGACGTGAACCTCGCCAAGCAATTGAACATTCTTCTCATGGACCTCGGCGTCAAAGCCGACAAAATTTTGATAGACCCCACCATAAGCGGTTTGGGATACGGGCTCGAATACACCTATTCCATCATGGAACGCATCAACATGGCGGCCCTGGTGCAACAGGACGACAAACTCCAGCAACCCATCATCGCGATAATCGGCGACGAAACCTGGAAGGTCAAGGAGTGCAACACTCCCACCGAGGGCTTCGAGACCATGGGCGACCAGGAGGCCCGCTCCGTCCAGATGGAGGTGACCACCGCGGTTTCCTTCCTCGCGGCCGGCGCGACCGTCATCCTGGAATCCCACCCCGATTCCCTGAAGCTAACCAAAGCCTACGTCGACGCCGTCTTGGGCGAAGCCCTGGTCGACCCGGGAGTCTCGGTGCCCCTGACCGACATCCCGTCGGCCGACGAGGCGGCGGCGAAGAAAGAGGAGAAGGCCAAGGCCCCGGCCGCGGCCACCGAAGCCAAGGCGGCTCCCGCCCCGGCCCCGGAAGTCAAGGCGGAAGCCAAGCCGGCCAAGCCCAAGGAGGCCCCGGCCCCGGCCCCGGCCGCGGAAGCCAAACCCGCTCCCGCCCCGGCCCCGGCACCCGAGGCCAAGCCCGCTCCCGCCCCCGAGGCGGCGGCTCCCGAAGCCCCGGCCAAGCCCGACATCAAGCTCGCTCCTCCGGCCGAACCCGAGGCGGCCCCCGCGGCCGCGGAAGCCCCCGCCCCGGCGGCGGCGGCTCCCCCGAAGAAAGTCGCGGTCGCTTCCTCGGAACATACGGGTTACCTCCCCGACGAACCGATCTACCGCGTCGCCAATCAACTCATGGCGGAGCTCGATCGCGTTCACGTGAGGATCTCCCGCTACTGACGCCTTTGACGTCCGAACCTTTCCCGTCCTCCCCGCCGCCGGAACCCTTTTCGGTTCCGACCGGGGGGACCCGGGACGGACGGGACGGAGAGGCGAAAGCCCGCGGTTTTTCGAAAACATTCACACACACCAACGAAGCCCCTCTCGCGTGACAAGGGGATTCTCCACGAAGGAGTCAGGTAAATGTCCGAAACAACGAATCCGAAAGTGGCCGTGCCCGAGGACGTCTCCATAGACTCGGCCACCATAAAAATGCTTCGCCACGCTCAGTCGAAAGGGGTGGAAACCATCTTCGACCGGGCGGTCAAGATGAAGCAGTGCAATATAGGGACCGAAGGAATCTGTTGCAAAATTTGCGCGCAGGGCCCCTGCCGCCTTCCCCTGACCAAGGGCATCAAGGACGGGTCGGAGAAGGACACGAGGGTGGGACTGTGCGGCGCCACGCCCGAGACCATAGTCGCGAGAAACCTCATCAGGCAGATCGCGGCGGGTTGCGCCTCCCACTCCGACCACGGCAGAAGCGTCACCGAGACATTTTTGGCCATGGCGAGGAAAGAGGCCCACGACTACACCATAAAGGACGAGATTAAGCTCCGCGAGGTCGCGGGCTATTTCGGGATCCCGACGACCGTCGAAGTCGACGGGGTCCAGGTCCCGAGGGACAAGTGGGATTTGGCCCTCGAGGTCGGCGAGACCGCGCTTTCCCAGTGGGGACAGCAGCAGGGCGAACTCCACTATCTCAAGAGGGCCCCCAAGGCCACCTACGATCGTTGGACCAAGCACGGGGTCAAACCCAGGGGCATCGATCGGGAAGTGGTGGAGATCATGCACCGCACCCACATGGGCGTGGACCAGGATTACAGGAACCTCCTCCATCAGGGCGCCCGCTGCTCCCTCGGGAACGGCTGGGGCGGAAGCATGATGGCGACCGACCTCCAGGACGTCCTCTTCGGAACCCCCTATCCCACGACCGGAAAAATCAACCTCGGGGTCCTCTCGAGAGACAAGGTCAACATCATCGTCCACGGGCACGACCCCCTGGTCTCCGAGATGATCGTCTGCGCCGTCAACCTCCCCGAGATGCAGGAATACGCGAGGAGCAAGGGCGCGAACGGCTACGTGGTGAGCGGCATGTGCTGCACGGCGAACGAGATCCTGGTCCGCCACGGCATGCCCATCGCGGGCGACTATCTCCAGCAGGAGCTGGCGGTCATAACCGGGGCCGTGGAGGCCATGGTGGTGGACGTCCAGTGCGTCATGGAGTCCCTGGCCCGCGTCTCCGAGTGCTACCACACCAAGTTCATAACGACCATGCCCATCGCCAAGTGCGCTTACGGCAAGAACACCGTCCACGTGAACTTCGAGGAGCACGCGGCCCTCGACAAGGCCAAGGAAATCATAAAGATAGCGGCCGACAACTTCCCCAACAGGGGAGAGACGCACATCCCCTCCGACACCAACCGCATGGTCGTCGGGTTCTCCACGGAGGCCATCAAGTACCATCTCGGCGGCACCTTCCGCGGGTCCTTCGTTCCCCTGAACGACAACATAATAAACGGCCGCATCCGCGGGATCGTCGGCGTGGTGGGCTGCAACAACGCCCGCGTCGAGCACGACGAGGTCCACGTGGCGATGATAAAGGAGCTCGTCAAGAACGACTGCATAGTTTTGACGACCGGCTGCTCCGCCATGGCCTGCGGGAAGGCGGGTCTTCTGACCCCCGAGTCCGCGGCCGTCTTCGCCGGACCCGGCTTGGCCGAGGTCTGCGAGACCGTGGGCATTCCCCCGGTCCTTCACATGGGGTCCTGCCTCGACAACTCCCGCATCCTCACCGCCGCGACCGAGGTCGTGAAGGCGGGCGGACTCGGGAAAGAGCTCGCGGACCTTCCCGCCGCGGGGGCGGCCCCCGGCTGGATGAGCGAAAAGGCCATAGGCATCGGCCAGTACTTCGTGACCTCCGGCGTCTACGTCATGATAGGGATTCCCCTGGCCATCGCGGGTTCCCCCGTGGTCAAGGCCCATCTGGAGCACGACATGGAAGAGCTCTACGGCGGCAAGTGGGCCTACGAGCCCGATCCCGTCAAGGCGGCCCACAAGATCCTGGCCCACATCGACGTCAAGAGGGCGGCCCTGGGAATCGACAAGGCCCGCGAGAGGGTCCTCATGGACATGACGGATCGCCAGAAGATCGAGGCGGCGTAACCCCGGCGGCCGGCGCGGCCGAGGGCGTCCGGGAAGAACCCGGGGCGCCTTGGAAAACATTCGGAGGAACGAAAACAAATGTCAAAATTGGTAGCGTTCGCCGCCATACAGGGCGGCTACAACATAGTTCAGAAAGCGGAGGGGATCTACAAGAAGGCCCTCGAGGACTACGGGCCGGAGCAGAAGCTCGAGTTCCCCAACACCGCTTACCATCTTCCCATCAACTACAGTCTTTTGGGGATCCCCGTAAAGACCCTCGCCGACGCCGGGAAATGCCTGGACGTGGCGAGGAAGCTCCTCCCCCCCCACATCAAGATCGTGAACTATCTCCCCTATCTCGGGCCCCTTCTGGACGCCGGGATGGCGGCGATCCTCGCCGAGGAGATAGTCGAGGCCATCCGTTACATCAGGGAGCCGGACTTCTACCACGTCAGTGAGGAAACGGACATCCCGAACGGCAAGCTCTGGCTCGGCGCCGCCGAGGACACCATCTTCCGCAAGCGCGGCGTCAGTTTCGTCGACGGTTCGGCCCCGGGCTTCGTGGCGATCGTCGGGGCGGCCCCCACCATCGAGATAGCCAAGGAGATCGCCCTCGAGTACCAGAAGCGCTCCATCTACGTCTTCATGTGCGCCAACCAGGGCGGGACCACCTTCTCGGAGCAGCTGGTGCAGGCGGGCGTCGAGGTCGGCTGGAACACGAGGCTCGTGCCCTTCGGCCCCGACATCTCCGCGGCGGTCTACGCCCTGGGCTTCGCGAACCGCGTGGCCATGGGCTTCGGCGGCGTCCAGCCGGGCGACTTCAAGAAGATCCTCCTCTACAACAAGGACCGCGTCTTCGCCTTCGTGAACGCCCTCGGGGAAGTCAACGCCGAGTGGGCGGCCAACGCCGCCGGCTGCGTCAACTGGGGTTTCCCGACCCTGGCCGACACGGACATCCCGGAGATCCTCCCCACGGGCGTCTGCACCTACGAGCACGTGGTCGCGAACGTCCCCTTGAGCGAAATGGTCCAGAGGTCGGTCGAGGTGAGGGGCCTCAAAACCACCGTCGCGACGGTGGACATCCCCCTCGCCTACGGTCCCGCCTTCGAGGGCGAGCGCATCAGAAGGGGCGACATGTTCTGCGAGATGGGCGGCTCCTCCAAGACCGTGGTCGTGGAGTGGGTCACTTCCGCGCCCATGGACCAGGTCGAGGACGGCAAGGTCGTGGTCATCGGTCCCGACGTCACCGACATCCAGGAGGGCGGGTCCCTCGCCCTGGGGATCAAGGTCATCGTCGCCGGCCGCAAGTTCCAGGAGGACTTCGAGCCCATCCTCGAGCGCCAGATCCACCACCTCATCAACTACGCCCAGGGTCTCATGCACACGGGACAGCGGGACATCGGCATGCTCCGGGTCTCCAAGGACGCCATCGTCAAGGGCTTCCGGATCAAACACATAGGGGTCATCCTCCACGCCAAGCTCCACCAGGAGTTCGGCGCGGTCTTCGACAAGCTCCAGGTGGAGATCTACACCGACTCCGCCAAGGCCGAGAAGGTCCGCGAGGAGGCCAGAAACGTCTACGTGGTGCGCGACGCCCGCGTGGAGAACATGACCGACGAGACCACGGAGATCTATTACAGCTGCACGCTGTGTCAGAGCTTCGCTCCCAACCACGTCTGCGTGGTGAGCCCGGAGAGAACCGGTCTCTGCGGCGCCTACAACTGGATGGACTGCAAGGCCTCCTACGAGATCAACACCACGGGCCCCAACCAGCCCATCGAGAAGGGCGAGGTCCTCGACCCCGTCCTCGGCGTCTTCGGGGGCGCGAACGACTTCATCGCCCAGGCCTCCCGCCAGGCGGTCACCAACGTCTGTTTCTACAGCATGGTGAACGACCCCATGACCACCTGCGGCTGCTGCGAATGCATCGCCGCCATCCTCCCCACCTGCAACGGGATCATGACGGTCCACCGCGACTACTCGGGCGAAACCCCCTCCGGCATGAAGTTCTCGACCCTGGCCGGAACCATGGGCGGCGGGAACCAGACCCCGGGCTTCGTGGGCCATTCCAAATACAACATCATCCAGAGGAAGTTCCTCACGGGCGACGGCGGCCTCCTGCGCCTCGTCTGGATGCCCAAGTCCCTCAAGGACGAATACTACGACAGACTCAAGATCCGCGGGGAAGAGCTCGGGGTCCCGGACCTCGTGGACCGGATAGCCGACGAGACCGTGGGTCTGACCGAGGAGGAAATCTACCCCTTCCTGGAGGCCAAGAAGCACCCGGCCCTGGAGATGGAGTCCATCCTCACCTGACCTTTTTCAAACGCTCCCTTTTCCGCCCCCGGGGATCGCCGATTCCCGGGGGCCTTTACCCGCGTCAAACCCACCCAAGCGACGGACGACCCCAGGGATTTTTGTTTACCTAGAGCCCAAAATCCCGAGGTCGCCTCGCGACCGTCCCGGTTTCGCGACCCCCCGCCCTTTCGCGGCGGGCTCCTTGGTCGAAAACGAGGGACGGCTGACCCCTCGACTCGGACGCGGCGCGCTCTCCGCTTCCGAACGGTTTTTCCCGGCACGTCCGGTTTTCGCTTTTTTCCCAAAACGCTCCGTTACGCTCGAGTCTCGCAAATCATTCCCCTGGCCTTGTTTCTTTGGCCTCTTCCATTTTAGGAGTTCGACATGGCTCTGACCGGTATACAAATTTTTAAGATGCTCCCGGGGACAAACTGCAAAAAATGCGGTTCGCCCACCTGCCTCGCCTTCGCCATGAACCTGGCGTCGGGCAAGGCGGAGTTGGACAGCTGTCCCGACGTGTCGCCCGAGTCCCGGGAGAAACTCTCCGCCGCGTCCGCCCCCCCCATCCGTCCGGTGACCATAGGTTACGGCGACACCCAGTTCAAGGTGGGCGGGGAGACGGTGCAATTCAGACACGAAAAAACGTTTTTCAACCCGACGGCCATCGGCGCGATGATAACCGACGACACCCCGACCGACGAGATAGTCGAGAGGGTGAAGAAGTACGGCCTGCTGCAGTACGGCCGCGTCGGTTTGAACCTGCGTCCCGAGCTGGTCGTCATCAAGGCGAACGGGGGCGACCTGGCCCTCGCCGCGAAGACGGTCGTCGAGAACAGCGACCTCTCGGTCATTCTTTACTCCGAGGACCCGGCGGCCTTAAAGGCGGCGACGGCCGTCCTCGAGGGAAAGAATCCCCTGATAGGTCCGGCGACGACGGAAAACGCCGCGGCCGTGGCGGAGGTAGCCCTGGCCGCCAAAGTCCCCGTCTGGCTCAAGGCCAAAAACCTTGACGAGGTGGCGGTCCTGACCGACACCCTGGGCAAGGCGGGCCTGAAAGACCTCGTGATCGACACGGGCGCCCGGACGGTGAAGGAGGTTTTCACCGATTCCATCTGCGTCAGAAGGGCGGCCCTGGTCGGCCAGAACCGCGCCTACGGGTTCGGGACCATAACCTTCCCCTGCGAGATCACCGACAACCTCGCCCTGCAGGGCCCCATCGCGGCCTCCCTCATAGCCAAGTACGCGGGCATAGTGGTGCTCTCGGAGTTGGACGGGGCGGTGGTCTTCCCCCTGTTGCTCGAAAGACTCAACATCTTCACGGATCCGCAGCGCCCGATGACCGTCGTCGAGGGCATCTACCCGATCAACAATCCCAACGAAAACAGCCCCGTCATGGTCACCACCAACTTCTCGCTCACCTACTTCATCGTGTCGGGCGAGGTGGAGGGGAGCCGCGTGCCGAGCTGGCTGCTCATCAAGGAGTCCGAGGGCCTCTCGGTCCTCACCGCCTGGGCGGCGGGCAAGTTCTCGGGCGACGACGTTGGACAATTCGTGGGCAAAAGAAGTAATATACTGGAGAAGATCAAACACAAGTCCGTCATCATCCCCGGTTACGCGGCGGCGATCCTCGGCGACATGGAAGAGGAACTTCCCGGTTGGACCGTCTCGATCGGTCCCAGGGAGGCCGCGCACCTGCCCAAGTTTTTGAAAGAATACAAGGTGTCCGGCGGCTGATCCGGGCCTTGACCCCCTCGTCGTCTTCTCCGTCCGGTCAATCCCACCCGGGCCCCTTTCCGGCGCGGGCCCCGGGTCCCCCCGGGATCCGAAGGCCCCCGCCGGACGGGAAGCCCGTCACCAAGCCCCCCCCGAAGGAGGATCCGTTTCTATGCCCGATAACTTCATGGTAACCATCGCCGAGAACCTCAACGTCACGAACAGGAAGATTGGCGCCGCCTTTAAGGACAAGGACGAAAAACCCATCCGCGAGATGCTCGAGGGAATCCTCGCGGCCAATCCGGACTGGGTCGACATCAACCTCGGACCCGCCCGCAAGAACGGCGCGGAGCTCATGCCCTGGGTGGTGAACATCGTCCAGAGCATGACCGATCTCCCCATAGTGCTGGACACCACGAACACCGACGCCATCCT
Organism: Deltaproteobacteria bacterium; assembly: GCA_031278225.1. Classification (GTDB taxonomy): domain Bacteria; phylum Desulfobacterota; class Desulfarculia; order Adiutricales; family Adiutricaceae; genus JAITII01. Next base: position 7,601 of record JAITKT010000361.1, on the reverse strand, counting down.
GGCCGGACTCAAGACGGTCAAGAGGCCGGCCCTCATCAACTCCATCATGTGCCGCCCCGAGCGCTACGACGTCCTCATGCCCATGTGCGCCGAGTACAAGGCCTACTGGGTCGGTCTCATGTGGGGCCCCACCGGCATGGCCCGCGACGAGAACGAGCGCGCCGAGCTCACGACCGAGCTCGTCATGAAGGCCCTGGAGCTCGGGATTGACGCCGAGTACGCCTTCATCGACCCCATCATCACCCCGGTCAACATCCAGCAGGACCAGCTCATGCACAACCTGGCCTTCTTCGCGATGCTGCCCGACATCATCGAGGCCCTGCAGCCCGGTCACATGACCAAGTCCACCAACGGCGTCTCCAACGTCTCCAACGGCAACCCCGAACACCTCCGCCCCATCCTGAACCGCGCCTATCTCTGCATGCTCAAGAAAAACGGAATGTACTCCTCCATCGTCGACGCCTTCGACCACGACATGTTCGCCCTCTGTCAGGGCAGACTCTCCTGGTTCGCCGACCTGGTCTTCGGAGTCATGGACGGGAAAGAGTACGATTACTCGACCATGAAGAAAGAGGAAGTCGACGTGGTGAAAACCGCGAAGGTCCTCTTGGGGCACTCGCTCTTCAGCTCGAGCTGGCTCGACATCTAGAAACTTTTTTTTGTCGCGAAAAAAAAGTCATCCGTAAGTCTATCCGACGGCGCTCATTCGGATGTCTCACGATAAATGAAGAACCCGGTGTCTTGAATTTCACCGGGTTCTTTTTTGTCCGGGCGGTTTTCGGGTTCGTTTCGGAGGACCTCTCCCGGGCATTTCGCGAAATTTCGGGACCCCCGGGAAATATCGAATGGAATCCCCGCCGGCCCCGGGTCCGAATTTCGGGCGCGGGACGGAAAACACCCCGCCCGCGGCCTCGGATCCCCCGTTTTCGGGTCCGTTTCGAGCCGCGGGGACGAAAAAAAGGCGCGGAAAAGGTATGGTCTTCCATACCTTTTTTCGTTTCGGGCGTTTTCCGGACCCGGGGACGCGGCGGGCGAGAGCGAATCTTTCCCGCGGGAGGGCCGGGGAACGGGAAATCCCGAAAAAAGGGAAAAGGGCGGTACCCGGGTGTCTCGAAACGACGCGGGCCGGGGTCAGCGTTTTGGGGAAAATCGCGCCCGGCGTTCGCTTTTGAGACGTCGGACGGCTTTCGGGCGGGGAAATCGAATCCCGAAAGGGGACCTTCGGAGGGTCCGGAAACGGGGTTCCGGGGGATTCGGGGCCCGGGCGGGATTAAGACCGCGCGACGAAAAACCCGCCCCGACCTCTGCCCCGGAGCCTCCCTGGGGTTCGCGGCGCGGGAGAAAATAATCAGACGCGTCGGGGATTTCCCGGGGGTCGGGGAGGTCATCCGGAGGTTTTCCGGGGGTCGGAAAAAACGCGCGAAGACGCGCGGGACCGGCGAACGAACGGGTCCGTCGAACGAAAAACGGCGGATCCGTTTTTTTGTCCCCCGGGTCGGGAAAACGCGAGACCGGCGCGAACTTCCGAGACGTCAAAGAATCAAAATTTCTTTGAAGTCGGCCGGATCGGACGCCGTTCGCGAGCCCGCGGTGTGATTTCGAAACCGGACAAAATTTCGGGCCGGAAAATTTGGTCGCGATCCGAAAAGCATGGCATCCGAAAACCGGGTTGGCGCGGGGGGGTTTTGGACGGTGTCGCGCGAACCGACCAGAAAAAGTGTCGATGTTTGAAATTGGCGCGGGCGTCATATAGTCCCGCGATGGCCGGATTTGGTCATTGTTTTCCCCGAACGGGCCCCATTCGAACGCGGCCGTGGTATAAAAACGGAAGAAACCGAATTTTTTCGATTCCCGTTCGGTCGCGGGTTTCACGCGTTCGCGATTGGCGAACGTCACGCGACGGCGTTTCCCCAGGCGAAACGCCCGCCCCGCGAACGGGACAATGGCGAACGAATCAAAAACGACCCACCGCGAAGGAGAATCATTCATGCCCGAAGAAGTTTACATGCACACCATCGCCGAGAATCTCAACGTCATAAACAGGAAGATTGGCGCCGCGTTCAAAAACAAGGAAGACGGGCCGATCAAGACCATGGTGGAAGGGATCATAAAAGCCGAACCCGACTGGATCGACATAAACCTCGGACCCGCCCGCAAGAACGGGGCCGAACTCATGCCCTGGCTCGTGGAAACGCTCGAAGGCATGACCGACATTCCCGTGGTGTTGGACACGATTAACGTCGACGCCATCAAGGCGGGTCTCGAGAAGGCCAAGAAGAATCCGCCCCTGATAAACTCCATCATGGCCCGCCCCGACCGTTACGACGTCTTGTTGCCCCTGGCCGCCGAACACAAGGCGTACTGGGTGGCGCTCATGTGGGGGCCGAACGGCATGGCGAGGGACGCGAACGAACGGGCCGAGCTCACGACCGAGCTCATCATGAAGGCCCTGGAGCTGGGGATCGATTGCGAGTACGCCTACGTGGATCCGATCATCACCCCGGTCAACATCCAGCAGGACCAGCTGATGAACAACCTGGAGTTCTTCGCCATGCTCCCGGACATAATCGCCGCCCTGCAGCCGGGTCACATGACCAAGTCGACCAACGGGCTTTCGAACATCTCCAACGGAAACCCGGATCACCTCCGTTCCATCCTGAACCGCGCCTACCTGTGCATGTTGCAAAAGAACGGCATGTATTCCTGCATCGTGGACGCCTTCGACCAAGACATCGTGGACCTCTGTCACGGAAAATCCAAATGGTTTTCCGACCTCGTCACGGGGGTCATGGAAGGGAAGGAGTACGATTATTCGACCATGAAAAAGGAGGAGGTCGACTGCGTGAAGACCGCCAAGGTCATCCTCGGTCACTCCCTCTTCAGCGCGAGCTGGCTGGACATTTAGGGTTCCCGGGTCCAAGGGGTTTTGGCCCCCGCGCGCCGCGAATCCGGAAGTCCCGGCCACCCTCCGGGAAATGAAAAAAAAAAAAAAAGAACCCGGCTCGAACGAGCGTCGGGTTCTTTTTTTTGGGAGAGGTTTCCCCGGGTCAGATTTCGTTCTTGAGAATGTCGAAGACCTCTTCCGCGACCTCGTGGATGAGTTCCTCCCCGTCCAGGAGCATGAATCCCGTGGACGTGAAGCAGGCCTCGAACTGGCTCGGGGGGAGGTAGATTCCCCTCTCCAGCATGAGGCGGAAGTATTTGGCGTAGAGGGCCGTGTCCGACTTTCGGGCCGAGGCGAAGTCCCTCACGGGACCTTCCGCGAAAAAGAGGGTGGACATGGAGCCGATGTGGTTTACCGTTGTTTTCAAACCCTTCTCTTTCGAGAGTCGCTCGAGGCCAGCGCACCAGTCTTTGGTGACTCTGTTGATTCGTCCGAAGGCTCCCTTCTCGGTCCGGAGCCTCTCGATGGCCGAGATCCCGGCCGCGACGGCCAGGGGGTTTCCCGAAAGGGTTCCGGCCTGGTAGACCCCGCCCAAAGGGGAAAGCTCTTCCATGATCTCCCTCTTGCCCCCGAAGGCCGCTAGGGGGAGTCCGCCCCCTATGACCTTTCCCAGGACCGTGAGATCCGGGGTCACGCCGAACATGGCCTGGGCTCCGCCGATGCCCAGCCTGAAGCCCGTGATGACCTCGTCGCAAACGAAGAGGGCCCCGTACTTCGAAGTGAGCTCCCTTATGGTTTCGAGGAACCCCGGCTCCGGGAGCACGACGCCCATGTTTCCCGCGACGGGTTCGACGATGACGCAGGCTATTTCCTCTCCCTCGCGTTCGAAGATCTCCCTCAGGCTCTCCCGGTCGTTGTAAGGGGAGGAGATGGTCAAAGCCGCCAAGGACTTCGGGACGCCCTTGGAGGAGGGGGTCGAAAAGGTCGCGAGACCGCTTCCCGCGGCGACGAGCAGGCTGTCCGCGTGACCGTGGTAACAACCGTCGAACTTCAGGATCTTGTCCCTTCCCGTATGCCCGCGGGCGAGCCTTATCGCCGTCATGCAGGCCTCGGTTCCGGAGTTCACGAGTCTCACCGTTTCGACGGAGGGGACGCACTCGCAAATCATGCGGGCGAGGACGGTCTCGTTTTCGGTGGGGGCCCCGAAGCTTGTTCCGAGTTTCAGGGCCTTCTCGACGTCGTTCACTATGTTGGGGGAGGCGTGCCCGAAGATCAGGGGTCCCCAGGAACTGACGAAATCGATGTATTCGTTCCCGTCGACGTCCGTGAGGCGGTTCCCCCTCCCCCGGCTCGCGAACCTGGGAACGGTTCCCACGGCCTTGAAGGCCCTGACCGGGCTGTTGACTCCGCCGGGGATGTATTTTTTGGCTTCTTCGAAAAGCTCTTCGGATCGTTTCGTTGTCATTGTCATGGCCGGTGTCCGCGCGGGTGTCCGAGGGATGTGGATGCTTCGGGTGCCCGCGGCGGATCCCCGGACGAGGGGCCGGGCGGGGGGAGGAAAAGGGGGTCGGGCGCCGAAAAAAAACTTATCGCGTTTTGGCACCGTCGGACGAGTGCCAAAATGAGCGAAACCCGTCCGGCGCCTCCCCTCGTTTCGCTTCAAATTACCGGAAAAAAATTCCCCCTGTCAAACGATTTCAAGGCGCGGCGGGCATCGGCGTTCGCGGGGCGGGCTCACGGAAGCCTCGCGGCGGCTCCCCGGGCGGGCTCCGGCGCGAATCCCCGAAAAGATCGAAAAACGGGTGAAAAGGAAGGGTTAAGGCTCATGAAATCGCGAATTTTAAGAAACAAAATACAATGATGACGTAAATCGCGGTTACTTCGGTCCCGCGGGGTTTCGGTTTCCCGTCCGACGGCCGGACGCGTTTTCATGGTTTTCGCGGCTTGAAAAATCGCTTCCGAAAAAGTAAAATGAGTGTCGGCTGAGGCGTGTCTTCGGGAGTTCGCGCCTCATACCCCCAAGTTTATCGGGTAACCGCCCGTTCACGGTACGTTGTTTAATGGTGCGTTCGTCATTCGCTTCGAGTTTTTCGTCCGTCGGAGACTTTCCCCGCGTTTTTCCGGCGCCCGGCTTTCCCGGCCGCGCGCGAAGCCCCGGCCAACGGAGGTCGGGCGCGGGGAAGAAGGCGGGGGAGGATTCGGTGAACGGCGAGATTCGGTAAACGGCGAGATTCGGTAAACGGCGAATGGTTTAATCGCTCGCGCGTCGGGCAGGTTTTTTGGACTTTCGGGGTCCCGAAACCTGCCCGTTTTTTTGTCGCGTCCCCGCTTTTCGGCGTCCTTCGATTGCCCCGTTCTTTTGACGTTTCCCCGGGGGGGCCGGGGGCCGAAACGGCCTCCAGGCGCGGTTTTTCGGGCCGGGACGGCGGCGCTTCGGGGGCGGGAAAGCCAAAAACGGACCCTTCCCCGGCCCGCCCGGAACCGAACGGGACAAGGGATCGACGGGGATCGACGGGGGACGGCGGGGGGGGATCCGGCCGCGGGAGCGAAACTCTTTTGGGGGCAAACCATACCATAATTTGATAAATTATTTTTATCGACGCCGTATTTTGATGGTCTGTCTCATTCGCGCCGGCTTTGGTCATTTTTTTTGTTTAATTAAAGCGCGGCTTGTGGTAAACTTTACGCGTTCACCCATGCGGTAACCCTTGCGGTCGGAAAGTCCTTTTGGGCATTGGGCTAAGGGCTTTCGTTTTCCCTGTTTTTCGGAGGCGCCTCCGACCGCGAGGTTTTTTTGCCCTTCGGCCCCGCTCTTGTTTCGCGCGGTCCCGTCGCCGGGGGAATCCCCCGCCGGCGTCGTGGACGACGACGTTCCGCGTTCTTATCCCGGGCGCCGGTCGCCCCTTGTCTTTCGGCAAACCCGAGAACCCCGACTCATGCCAAATCCCCGCCCCTTCGTCCTCTTTCCCCCCTTCGTTCCGGCGTCGCGTCCGCGCGTCCGCCCCGCGGTCCGCTTCGCGTTCGGCCGGACGGTCAAAACGCGCCGTTCCCTTCCGGGAACCGGTCCCGGCGGCTGTCCCGCGTCCCCCCGTCCCGCTTCTTAAGTCCGAATCAACAAGAGCCGCGCGAGAGCGAAGATTGTCCCTCGTCGTTCCGGAGAGCCTTTCCGGGCGACCGCGACGGAATGTTCCGTTCGGGGCCCGCCAAGCCCGGGCAATCATCGTCGCCGGGGAGGAAAACAATGATTATCGTGAGACACAAGAGCGAAAGGAAGGTCGCGGGAGGGTTTCCCGCCGCTTCGGCCGCGGCCGCCGCGTCCGATTCCCACGGACCGCCGATTCTCGACAGCGTCATGGACCTCTTGAGAAAGACTTACCACGGGCAGATAGCCATCGTCACCCAGAATCACAGGGTGGTTCAGGTGGAGAGGAAAGAGAACTTCGACCCGGAGGAACTCTCGGGGCTCATTCCCCTCGCCCTGAACGAAGACGGTCTGAACCTCCCGGTCGTCCGGAAGAGGATAACCGAAGCCCTGAGGGGCTTGGAGTTCGGGCAGGTCATACTCGTCGTGAAGAAAGGACGCCTGGACCGGATCGAGAGGCTCCTCAAGGAGCGTTACGCCACCCTTCAGGGGGTTTACGGGGACGGCATCTGATTTCCGTTTCCGTTTTCCCCCGGGCTCTTTTCTTTCCCGCTTTCCGGTTAAAACGGGATCCTTTTCCGAAGGGGTCTTTCCCCGGGGAAAAAAAACACCCCGAAATCCCGTCCGCGGACGGGGTCTCGGGGCTTTTTGTTTTGGTCGGTTGTTTCGGGGTGATTGGAACGAGGTTTTGGCGACGGCGCGGAAACGCCGGGGCGAAAAAATCCGGAAGGCCGGAAGCCTTCCGGGATTGGAGGTTTCTAGGAGGGGATTTCGGGTTTCGCCGGGGGCTTTCCCGGACGGCGGAACCGGAAGGCCGAAAAGCTTTCTCAGGAGGCTTCCGCGGGGGCGGGTTCGCCCGGGTCGAGCGGGGATTCCGGGACTTCGGCCAAGGGTTTCCGCGGTTCGTCGTCTTCGATTATGGGGATGATCACCGCGTCGGGGTCGTTCGCCGCGATTTTCACCTCGTTTTCGACGTCCTTTTCGGACCGGACGCGGATGTCTTTGTCCCAAAGATCTTTCGCGGCTTTGAGGAATTTGGGGGCCGCGTAACCCAAAAGCGTTCCCCCCAAAAAAAAGATGAGTTTTTTCACGCGTTCTCCTCATGAATTACGGCGGGGAGTGGCCACCGGGATATTAAAAAACAAAACGGGATTCGGGCGGCCGGACGTCAAAGCGCTTTCGCCGTCGGGATCGCGCGCGGGAAGCCCTTCTCGGGGAGCCCGCGAAAGCGAAACGCGGCGGGTCATTGACAATGGCTTTGTCAATTATTTAACTTTAGCATAACGACCTTTTTAATAAAAGCGCGAACGACGCTTTCGGGCCGAAGATGTTTTTCCCTTTGTCAAGATAACCATGTTATCAAAGCGTTTCGCGGCTTTTCGAAAGGCAAAAGGCCCCGGAAAAGACGTTTCGCGCGACAAAAAAGGGCGATCCGGGCGCGTTTTCGGGTGAGCTTTTTTTTCGACGGAAACGCGCGGGGAGCCGTTTTGTCCGGGTTCGGGGGATGCGGGGCGGGGGGTGATCGCGGACGATCGCGAGGGTTGTCGGGAGGGATTTTCGATTGTCGGGAAAGGG
>JAITKT010000345.1 GCA_031278225.1 Deltaproteobacteria bacterium | reverse complement strand
CAAGGCCGCCCCCCGGGAGACGCTGGAAACCGTGACGGCCCCCGCCCGCACCCTGTAAAACGCCTTTTCGACCGCAAAAAACCCCCCGCGCCAAAGGGTCCGCGGGGGGCTTTTCGTTTTTCCGTTCCCCGGGGCAATTTCCGGCCTTCCCGCCGGGACCGGGGGCCTCTGCGGGCCCTCGAATCACAAAAGTCCTCAAGTCCTCGACCCCCTCCCGGGGTTCAGGCATTGGGTCGCGACCATGGTTATCGCCGCGAAGACCATGAGGATGGCCGAGAGCGCGTGGGCGCTTTCCGCCCGTCCCATCTCCACGTAGACGTAGATCTGCATGGAGAGCACCCTCGTGACGTCGGGGATGTTTCCGCCGATCATCAGCACCACCCCGAACTCCCCGAGGGTGTGGGAAAAGGCCATGATGGCCGCGGTCAGGAAGGCGGGACGGGCCTGGGGGAGCATCACGGTGAGAAAGGCCCGGACCGGTCCGGCCCCCAGGGTCTTGGCGGCCTCCAGGGGAAGTTCCCCCAGGGCCTCGAAGGCGTTCCGGAGAGGCTGCACCACGAAGGGCATGGAGGAAATCACCGACGCGAACACCAGTCCCCCGAAGGTGAAGGGCAGGAGCCTCATCCCGAAATACGAAAAGAGCTGCCCCACGGGTCCCCGGGGACCCAGAAACACCAGGAGGTAAAACCCCAAAACCGTGGGTGGCAGTACCAGGGGCATGGTGGCCAGGGCCCCTATGAATCTCCTCCCCATCCCCTCCTTCCCGGAAAGCCACCAGGCGAGAGGCGCCCCGATGGCCAAGGTGAGGATGGTCGTGACCAATCCCAATTTGAGGGATATGGTCATGGCTTTGATGTCCGCGGGGGTCAGGATCATTTTTTCGGATTGCCGCCTTTAATTTCCGAGCTCGTACCCGTAAGACAAAATTATCTTGAGGGCCTTGGGGTCATTCCGGAGAAAGTCCAGAAACGCCTTGGCGGCTTTCGAGTCGGCTCCTTTCTTCAAAAGAACCGCGTCCTGGAGGATCGGGGAATAAAGATCGGCCGGAACCTTGTAGACCGAGCCCGATTCGAGCTCGTTGTCCTTGCACACCTGGGACCAGGCGATGAGCCCGAGCTCGGCGTTTCCGGTTTTCACGGACTGGTAAGTGTCGGAAATGTTGTTTCCGGTGACGATCTTTTTCTCGCTCTCCAGCTTGTCGAAGAGGTTCGTTTTCTTCAAAAATTCCCTCCCCGCGAAGCCGTAGGGGGCGAGGTCGGGATTCGCGAGCGCGATGAACCGGAATTCGTTCTTCTCGAGAACCCGGGCTTTGTCGTCCACGTAACCGGGTTCCGAAGACCAGAGGACCAGGGCTCCCTTGGCGTAGGTGAATCTTGTCCCCGCGACCGCTTCCCCTCCCTCTTCCAGCTCGAGGGGGGTCTTGGCGTCGGCCGCGAGAAGTATCGCGAAGGGGGCCCCGTTAATGATTTGGGTCTTGAAATTCCCCGTGGAACCGAAGGAGAGGACCGGCCTGTCGCCCGTCGCCTTTTCGAAAAGCCCCGCGATTTCGGTGGCGGGGCTCGTGAAATTGGCCGCCACCGCGACGTTGAAATCCTCGGCCCGCAAAACCGCCGGCGCGGCGACGCCGGAAGCGAAAACGAACAAGAGCGAAAATACCGAGATCTTAAAAGCTGATTTTTTCATGCGCGACTCCAAATTTTTTTTGTTTCCCCGATTCGCGAACGACCGGGGGGATGACTCCCCGCCCGACGATTGCGTCCCGGCGGGGGCGGAAGAAACCCCAAATGACGACGAACCGGCGCCGGGGCTTCGAAAAACCGAAACCCGCGCGACCCCTCATCGCGAAAGATGACGAAACCGAACGAAAAGCAACGGTTCCGCGCGAACGGAACGAAAGGTCAACTTTAGCAAAAACGCCGCCAAGGGGCAAACCCGTTAAAACGCTCGTTTGGCGGGTCTCCTCTCGGGACCGGATTTTCGCTTCCCCAAGCGCTTTCATGACCCCCGCGGCGTTCCCGACAAAGGCGTTTTAACCCCAAAAGGGGGATTCGCCGCCTCGGAAACGCGCGCGAAAACAGTCGAAAACGCGGGACTTTCCCCCGGATTTGTCACCGACATGTCGGAAAAAGACTTTCCGTCCCAAGGGATCCGCGCCCGACGCGACCCCGGACGGGCTTTCCGGATTTTTGTAACGTTTCGTAACGTTTCGCCGCGTTTGGCGACTTCGGATCCCCTGACGCCCGAAAAACGCCCGGCCTCCGCGGATTCCCCAAACCTCCCGCGAACATTCCGACCCCCGAAAAGAAAAGGAGCCGGAAACCCTTCCCTTGGGTTTTCGGCTCCTTTTTCTCGTTTCGCCGCTTGCCGGGCCCGAAGACCCGGACTCGCGACGCGGGCATCGGGCAAGCTCTATTTTTCGGGTTGATGAGTGAAAACCAACAAGGCTCCCGGATTCGCGGGCTTTTGGGAAGCGAGGCCGTTTTCGTCCAGGAAATTACCCGCGCTGTCGGTTATGACATAGATCGAAAGGCCGTCCGGGGAAACCAGGACCTGACGATAGCGGTTCGCGGTGTGGAAGTGTTTGATTACGTCGCCCTGGACCTGTTTTCCGTCACCGCTCAGGGGGAGTCTGTAAATGGCCCCGTTTTTGAGGCTGCTCACGAGAATCGAATTTCTCCAGGCCTCGACGGGACCGTCGGGGGGATAAAAGTCAACGCCGGAGGGGGCTATGGTGGCCCAGCCGAGATAGGCCAGCTCCCCGAACTTCGGGTCCGCGAACCCGTAGGCGCTGTTCACCGTGTAGAAAGTCTTGGCGGGTTCCCTGAAATCCTTTCTGTCCCAAGAGGTCTCCTTCGCGCTCGGTTGATCGGCGGGGATGTAGACGTTTCCGGGGATCTTGTCGCAGCCCTCGACCTCGGACCAGTCGATGTAGGCGTAGGCCTGGTCGTCGGGGTAGCCGGCGATCAGGGGCCAGCCGTAGTCTCCCCCGGAAACCAGGATGTTCAGCTCGTCGTCGGTGGAGGGTCCCTGCTCCACCCCGAAGAGCGTGTCCCCCACCCACTTCAAACCCTGGGGATTGCGATGACCCAGGGTGAACACGTGACTCTTGACGCCGTTCAGGACGGGGTTGTCGTCGGGGATGCCCCCGTCGGGTTTGATTCTCAAAATCTTACCGACGTAGGCCGAGTAATCTTTCGCCGCCACCTCTTCGGCCGTGGGGAGTCTCCGGGCTTCGTTCGGGAGGCAGCGGTTGGCGCCCTGATTGTGACCCAACTCGCCCTTGCTCAAATAGAGCATCCCGTCCGGCCCGAAGACCAGCCTTCCGCCCTGATGGTCCGAACCGGCCGGAATGCCCGCGATCACGTCCCGGGGATTCGCGAGCGTCTTCTTGGCTTTGTCGTGGTCGTAAACCGCGACCTTGTGAAGCTCCTTGTCTCCGTCCATGTAAGTGTAAGTCAGGTAGAATTTCCCGGACGAGTCGAAATCCGGGGCCAGGGCCAGACCCAGAAGTCCCTCGTGTTGGGGACCGATCTTGGCGTCGGGGACTTCCAGGAGGGTGGTCTTGGCTCCCGTCGCGGGATCCGCTTCGATTACCCTTTTTCCTTGGCGTTCCGTTATCCACAACTTCCCTTCCGGACCCCATATCATGCCCCAGGGGGCCTCCAGGCCCGACAGCACGACCTTACCCGAGAAGGGCTCCGAGGTCGGTATGTCTTGAGCCGAAAGGGTTCCTCCGAAAAAAAACGTGACCGTCATCGCGACGACGAACAGGGACAAAACAAAACTTTTTCCGAAAAGCATTTTAGCCTCCGCTTATGTTTAAACACTTTGAGCCTGAAAGACACGGGTCTTCCGGTCATGTCGGGCGGGAGAAAAGAAGACCGGGACGAGGGAAAAAACCGAATCCCGCGAATCTCCCCGATTTGAATCCGTTCTTTTGACGCCGGTTCCCGTCCCGTTCCCTTCGAAAAACGCCAAGGAACCCGGTCCGGGAATCCCCTTCCGTTTGCCGGAATTCACGCGCCGGCGGGTCTTTTCGGGGCCTGCCGCGCGTCGGCCCGAACCCGGAACGCGCGTCCGAAGAACCCGGCGAACCCGAAGACCCCCCGAATCCGGCCAATGTCGGGTCCGCTCGCGAGGACGAAGGGGGAAAGCCAAGCTCAAACCACCACAAATCGCGACGGAAGGGATCTTTCCCACAAGAATTGGGGAAAAGACGGCCGGGGTTTTCCGGTGAACTTTGAATTTTATCGTTAACTCGAAGGCATTATAACAGTTTTGCCGGAAAAGCGAAAGAAAAAATGGGAGCGCGCCTCCTCACGACAAAGGGCGCGGGAAGGGAGGTCGGAGGCTCGCCCGGTTGGGTCGGAACGGTCGAATCGGTCAAACCCGCGACAATTGGTTTTTCCCGTTTTATTGAGAAATATCTCAATAAGGGAGCGCGATTTCATTCAAGAGTTCGTCTCTTGTTTGAATTGCCATGCCCGGGTCTCGTTCAATCATGCTTTCATCCGTTCTTGCCGCGTTCGCTCGTCATAAGACGAGGCTTCGTCCCGGTCGCGCCCCGAAGCTTTGAACCCGACGGAAGGGCCCGGGACCGACGTCACTCCCGCTCTCGACCGTTTGAGCCCTTGTTTTCCTGCGAGAACCGTGTTCGCGGCGTCCGCGGCGCTTCGCCCGCGACGCATCATTTTGAATTCCTTGGTGTCCCGACTCGT
>JAITKT010000235.1 GCA_031278225.1 Deltaproteobacteria bacterium | reverse complement strand
GGCATCCCCCCTCTTTCCCTTTTTTCTCCCGTTTCCCTTCGAAAAGCTCCTTTCGGAGCTTTTTCGTGTTTTTTCCCCCTTCGGCCTCCCGGCCGGGGGACCGAATCCATTTATCCCGGACTTTTCGATTTGACCAGAGAAAACACCCACAAAATCCTCCAGGACAGGGGTTTCAACTACCAGAACACCGACGAGGAAGGCTTGAAGGCCCTCTTCGAGGGGCCGGAGCCCGTCGCGGCCTACATCGGCTTCGACGCGACGGCGGATTCCCTCCACGTGGGCCATCTCCTGCCGCTCATGGCGCTCTCCTGGCTCTCGAGGACCGGTCACAGGCCCATAGCCCTTTTGGGTGGGGGCACCTCCATGGTGGGGGACCCCAGCGGAAGGAAAGAGGCGAGGAAGATCCTCGACCGGGACGACATCGCGAACAACGCGAAAGGCATAGAGCCCCAGCTTCGGAGATTCGTCGACCTTTCCCCGGGAAGGGGCCTCCTCCTCGACAACGGCGCCTGGCTGGGCTCCCTGAACTACGTGGAATTTTTGAGGGACATCGGAAAACATTTCTCGGTGAACAGGATGCTCGCGGCCGAGAGCTACAAAAGCCGCCTCGAGACGGGACTCTCCTTTTTGGAATTCAATTACATGGTCATGCAGGCCTACGACTTTCTGGTCCTCTACAAAAAAGAAGGGGCCAAACTCCAGCTCGGGGGCCAGGACCAGTGGGGCAACATCGTGGCGGGGATAGAGCTCATCCGCAGGGAGACCGGGGGGGCCGCCTACGGAATCACCATGCCCCTCCTCCTCGACCCGGGGACCGGGGAGAAGTTCGGGAAAACCAATTCCGGGGCCGTGTGGCTCTCCCCGGAAAGGACTTCCGTCTACGATTTCTATCAGTTCTGGCGCAACGTCGACGACCAGGAAACGGGAAGGCTCCTCTCCCTCTTCACTTTTCTCCCCCTGGCCGAGTGCAGGACGCTCGCGACCCTGGAAAACAACCTCATCAACAGGGCCAAGGAGGTCCTGGCCTTCGAGGTGACCGCCGTCTGCCACGGGCGAAACGAGGCCGAAAACGCCTACGTCGCGTCGATCAAGGCCTTCGGGGCGGCCGATCCGGAAAACAAGGTCGAAACGAGCTCGGAGATCCGACTCGTCGGCGCGAAAGCGGAGAGCGCTCTCCCCACCGCGAGGATCCCCCTGAAAGACTTGGAAAACATGGACCTCGCGTCCATTTTTCTCGCGGCCGGACTCGTCTCCTCCAAATCCGAGGCCAAACGCCTGATCCGCCAGGGCGGGGCCTACGTGAACGAGGAGCCCCTGTCCCCGGACTCGGAAAAAACCCCCTACGCCGAATCCAAACTCCCGGGAAGGACGGAATTCACCCTTAGGGCCGGTAAAAAACGGCACAAACTCGTGAAGGTGTCGCGGTGACGAAATCCCCCGACGGGACGACAGACGCCCGCGGCGGAAAGCTTCTTCCCTGGAGGTTCGTGAGCGACACCGTGGAACACGGGACGAACGTGTTTTCCACCGTGAGCCGGAAACTCGTCTCCCCAAAGGACGGATTGGAAAAGACCTTCTCCGTCATAGCGACCGACGACTGGGTGAACGTCGTCGCGATCACCCCGGACCGAAAGATCGTCTTCGTGAGACAATGGCGTTGCGGATCCGGCTCCTTCACCCTGGAACTCCCCGGGGGAAGGCTGGAAAAAGGCGACGACTTCGAGTCGGCCGGGACGCGCGAGCTCATGGAAGAGACGGGTTACTCCGTCCGGAACGTCGAAACGCTCCTGACGATGGAACCCAACCCCGCGTTGTTTTCCAACCGGATCGCGACCCTGGTCGGGACCGACGCCCGAAAGACGGGCGAAACGAATTTCGACGAAAACGAGGATCTGGAAGTCGTCCTCCTGTCCATACCCGAAGTCAAAGACATCTATCTCTCGGGGAAATTCACCCACGCCCTGGTGGTCGGGGCCGTGGGGTATTTTCTCGCGACCCGCGGGCATTTTTGAATCCCGGCCCCGTTCCTTCCGGCGCGACCGCCGAAATTTTCCCGCCCCGACCGACGCGCCGCCTTCGCTCCCCCGCGGCTCCCTTCTCCCGAGGGGTTTTTTTGACCCCGGGCGTTTCGCTTTTTTCCCGAATGACGCGTCGTCGCGCCCCGCGAATTTTTTTCCCCGGGGGTCCCGGCGGGAGTCGCGCGCCCGAAAAAAACGCGCGGGCGAAACCCCCGGGGATCGCCCCCGGGAACCGCGGGGGGTTTTCGCGCCTCAGCCCTTCCCGAAAGCCCCCGGTTTCGCGGGATCCGACCCCGGCGGCCCGGGAAAGGGGCCGGGACGGGGGGTTTCGGAAGACGCGAAAAATATTTTTCAAAGTCCACAACATGTGGTGGAAAACGCGAAAAAGAGCACCGTCTTCATGGACAAAGCCCCCGATCTCAAAGATAATGACGCGAACGTCAAGATTTCCGGCTTCGCGCGATTCGCGTTAACATGTCCGAACCGAAAGGAGAACCGACATCCGATGCGCTCCCTACCAACCTCAAAAATCCTTCTGGTTCTCGCGGGAGCCCTTTTGATCGGCTCCTGCGGGGGAGGCGCCAAAAGGCTCAACCTCGAGTTCAACCCGGTCGCGGGAACGACGACCGTGAATCCGGGGACCGTGAAACTCGTCGTGGTGGACGACAGGTCCGACAAAAGCCTCGTGGGACCGGGCGCCCTCGCCAAAGACCTCTTCAAGGGGAGCCAAAACGGGGTGGTGGACCTCGAGGTGACCCTGCCCACCGGGCAAAAGATAGCCAGAAGCGTTCTCACCGCGGAACAGGCGGTTTTCGAGGCGGTGAAGGAGAGGTTGAACGTTCTCGGGATCAGGGCCGATTCCGGGGGCGAAGGCGCCAAAGCCTCCGTGACCGTCTCGATAATCCGTTGCGACGTGGATTTGGTGGATTCCGAGGTCGTCGCGCGGGTGCGTTTGGAATCCGTCGTAACCAGTCCGGGCCACCCCGTGACCTCCCGCTTCTGGGCCGAAGCCGACAGCTCCAGAAGAAAACTGATTGGCGACATGGGCGGGGCCGAAGCCCTCTCCGAGGCTCTGACCCTGGCCGTGAACCGCCTGAATTTCCAGAGCCTGGACCAGTACTGAGGCCCGCGCCCCAAAGGCGGGTCCGTGCGATCGGAAACGTTCCAAAAGAAATGACAGATATCGCGAACCCCTTCACCGGGTCCGATGACCCGCGGGAGAAGGGAGAGCCGTTCGTCGATGTCATACCCCTCGGGGGTTTGGGCGAGATCGGCTTAAACTCTCTGGCCATCCTCGAAGGGGACGCCATCATCGTCGTGGACGCGGGACTCATGTTCCCCGGCCCGGGTCAGCCCGGGGTGGAACTGGTGATTCCCGATTTCACCTTCCTCATCGAAAACAGGGAAAGACTCCTGGGGATCATCCTCACCCACGGCCACGAGGACCACATCGGGGCCCTGCCTTTCCTCGTCAAGGAGTGCCCGGGGGTCCCCGTCTTCGGGACCAAACTCACCCTGTCCCTCGCGGCGGAAAGATTTTTGGAGCAGAGGATCGAGCTCCCCCGACTCATCGAGATAAAACCCAGGGAAACGCTCGCCCTCGGGCCCTTCGAGATCGAGTTCATCAAGGTCGCCCACAGCATACTGGACGGGGTGGGCCTCGCCATCAAGACCCGCGCGGGGACCATCATCCACACCGGGGACTTCAAGATGGACCACTCGGCCCCGGAGTCCGACAGGCTGGACCTCTACAAGTTCTCCGAGCACGGGGAAAAGGGGGTTTTGGCCCTCCTCTCCGACTCCACCAACAGCGACGCCGAGGGCCACTCCGTGAGCGAGAAGGAGGTGGGCATAGCCCTCTCCCGGATCTTTTCCGAGGCCGAAGGGAGAATAATCCTCGCCTGCTTCGCCTCGAGTTTGACGAGAATACGGGAGGTCGCCAAGGCCGCGGAGTTCTCGGGGAGAAAGCTCGTCTTCGACGGAAGGAGCATGATTAACAACGTGAGGCTGGCCCGGGAGCTGGGCTGCCTGAAGCTCCCCCCGGACGCGGAGGTCTCCTTCGAGGACGCCCAGTCCCTGGACGACCGGGAACTGGCCATAGTCGTGACCGGGTCCCAGGGGGAGCCCCTCTCGGCCCTGGCCAGAATGGCCAACGGGGACCACCGCCAGGTCGTGGTGCGTCCCGGGGACACCATCATCTTTTCCGCGAGAGCCATCCCCGGAAACGAGACCGCCATAAACACCCTCATCAACAGCTTCCGCCAGCTGGGGGCGGAGGTCATGGACCCCAGGTACCACAAGGTCCACGCCTCGGGACACGGTCACGTGGAAGAGCTGAAACTCATGCTGGCCCTGACCAAACCCCATTTTCTCATACCCGTGCACGGGGAGCTGAGGCATCTCTACCGGCACCGGGACCTGGCCACGGACCTGGGTCTCCCGGAGGACAGGGCCTTAATCCTCCGAAACGGGAACAGGGTCTCCCTTTTCCGGGACAAGACCCGCGAGATGAAAAAGCCCGTGGTCACGGGAAGGCACCTGGTCGAGGGAAACCGCCTCGGCACCCCCGGGGACCCGGTTTTGAGGAGCAGGCGAAAGCTCTCGGAATTCGGGATCGTCTCGGTCTTCATGGCCCTCGACCGCGAGACCCTGGACCTCCTCGCGCCCCCCAAGGTTTCCATCCTGGGGGTCCACTACGCGAACGAGGAGGACCTGACCCACGAGGCCGAGGAGATCGCGGCCGCGACGGTCGCCCGCTACGCCGCCGAAGGGGGGGCCGCGGATCGGGCGCTCGTCTTCGGGGACGTCCCCCAGGCCTTGAACGACAGGATCAAGGCGGACGTGCGGGGCCTCTTCCGCCAGTCCATCAACCGCAAACCCATGATTCATCCCCAAATAATTTTGGTCGACAAGGATAACCGGTCCCCGTCATGAACCGAGAAGAAATCGCGAACGCGGCCAAAAAGGCCAAAGAAGCCCGGAAGGGACTCTCCCGCGCCCCCGCCGCGGCCAGGAGCGAGGTGCTCGTCCTTTTGGCCGGGGCCGCGAGGGACAACGTTCAAAGGATCCTCGCCGCGAACGCCCGAGACGTCAAAGCCGCGGGGGAAAAGGGCCTCCCCGGCTCCGTGATCGACCGCCTGCTCCTCACCGAAGACCGCTGCCGGGGCCTCTCCCAATCCCTTTTGGAAGTCGCGGCCCTCCCGGACCCCCTGGGCGCGGTGGAGGATCTCGCGGAACTCCCCAACGGCCTTCTGGCGGGGAGGATGCGGGTGCCCCTGGGGGTTTTGGCCTTCATCTGCGAGGCCAGACCCGGGGCGGTCGTCGAAGCCGCGGGCATGGCCCTCAAGAGCGGGAACGCCATCATCGTGAAACCCGGAAAAGAGTCCCGGGAGAGCTCGAGGGTCTTGGGGGAACTCATCGGGGAGGCCGTGGTCAAGGCCCGGCTCCCGGAAAACTCCGTCCTCGTCCTGGCGGACATGGAGCGGGGCGACGTGGCGGAACTCCTGAAACAGGAGGACTCCATCGACCTCGTCATTCCCCGGGGAGGCGAGGGCCTCATAAGGTTCGTCGCGGAAAACAGCCGGATCCCGGTCCTCAAGCATTACAAGGGGGTCTGTCACCTCTTCGCGGACCGGTTCGCGGATTTGGACATGGCCGTCAAACTCGCGATAAACGGGAAGGCCAACAGGCCAGCGACCTGCAACGCCCTGGAGACCCTTCTGGTTCACGAAAAGATCCGAGGGGACTTTTTGAATCTTCTGGCCCCCGAACTCGTCAAGAACAACATAGTCGTCAAGGCCGACGAGAGGGGAAGAACCGTCCTCGCCCCCCTGGGCGTCAAACTGGCGGTGGCGGAGGAGTCGGATTACGACAACGAGTACCTGAACCTCACCCTGAACCTCAGGGTGGTGGACTCCTTCGCGGAGGCCCTGGACCACATAGAAAAACACGGCTCCCGGCACACGGACGCCATCGTCACGACGGACCTCGAAAGGGCCAGGACCTTTTTGGAAACGGTCGATTCCTCCT
>JAITKT010000024.1 GCA_031278225.1 Deltaproteobacteria bacterium | reverse complement strand
GAACCGCGAGGGACCTCGCCCGAGCCCTTCCCCGGGGTCGGCCCCGCGGCCGCGAAACGGCCCGGCGTTTTTGGGGCCTTGAAGGAAACGAACAAAAAAAAACGAACCCGCGCCGGGGTTCGGACGGGGGTTCGGGCGGAAGCCGCCGCCGTCGCGGGGCGGGGGTCGCGGCCTCCCGACGTCGTAAATCATAAAACGGTGATTATGGGCCTTTTTTCCGCAAGCCGCGGGGAAGGTCCGGGGTGCCCGGCGCCCCGGGGACCCGGAAAGGGGACCCGGCTGCTTTTTTTTTGGACAAAAGCGTTTTCGTTTTGTAAAATGACTTGGCCCGGAATCAAAAACCGGCCCGTTCGCCGGGGGGCGACTCCCCCTCGAACCGGCCCCGCCCCCGGGCCTCAAGTCTTTTCAAGCATTCGACGTCTCCCGCTCAAGCTCCCGCCCCGCTTTCGCCCGAACGGACGCGCCCGGCCCCCCGGGGCCCCGAAAGGGAGTCTTTCGGACGCAAGTGGCCGAAACATCCGAATATTTCCGGGTTTCTTCTTCCCGGGGGTTTTTTGGCGGATTCGTCCCGGAATCCGGAAACGACCCCGGGAGAGCGGGTGGCTTTCACTTCGAAAAAGGGGAAAAAAGGCCCCCCCGGTTTTGGAGAGTAAAATCCCGGGGCCCCCGGGGAAGCCCTTAAAATTCAGATTCGGCGCGGGTTTGGGGGCGGATCGATTGAAAGCGTAAAATAAAGACTTGACAAAAGGGGCGTTTTAAGACTATCTTCTCGGGTAAGGTCGCAAAAACTTGACTATCCGAAATTTGACGAGACAAAGTGATGAGAAACATATCAGGAAGAGGGATGTCGCCCGACATCCGGCCCGTCGAAACGGGTGACCGCGGGCGCGGATCGAACCGCGCGCGTTCCGGTCTTTTTCGTCGCTTTATCGCCCGGACGAGGGGAGAGGTCGCGTTTTCCCGTCGTTTCGGGGTCGCGCGGGGGGACTTCCCCGGCGGCGCCGGTCGGCCTTTCGTCGAAAAAAAGGCCCCCGGGGTCCGTTTTTCCATGAATCCGAGTTGAGGGGGATCCCCCCCCTCCGGCCCGGATTCTTTTTTTTTCGCCCCGAACCCGACCGTTCCGACGCTCGTCAGATCCTTTCGAAAGTCATTGGTCTCATCGCCATTCCGCCCTTTCCATCCATTCCGCGGACAATTCGACCGACACCGACGCGTCAAAAGCGCCGCGCCCCGCTTCCGGTTTTTTCGCGAAAAATCCGAGAGCCTCAAAAAATCGGAGAGCCCGGGGAGTCGGGGTGAGGCGGGAAGAGACGGCGGGAGTTCGGGAGAGCTTGGGGATCGATCGCGGGGATTGGCGGGCGGAAAGACGGGTCATCGGGTACGGCCGGAACGCCAACCGGACTCAAAAGCGGCCCGCGCGCTCACCAAGTCAAAGAATCATTCAAAGAACGTCAGTTTTTCATCGGCGGCAAACTCCAAACCAGGCCGGCCCGAATTTCAGGAGGTGGATCTTGGCCTTCCAAGTGAACAAAGTCAAATACAGCGGGAAGATTAACGAAGTCCCGCTCGGCAATCGGAAGTTGGTCGTGGGCGGGCAGTCGGCCTACAACTTCCACGATTTCGAGGGGACCTTCCCCCACAAACCGGTAATCGGTCTTCAGGTCTGGGACATGAACCCCGGAGAGTCCTTCCCGCCCCCCCTGGCGGCGAAGTACGGGGGCGTCCTGGACGATCCCGCGGCCTGGGCCGAAAAATGCGTCGAATACGGGGCCGACATAATATCCCTTCAGCTCAAGTCGACCGACCCCAACGACCTCGACTCCTCCCCGGAAAAAGCCGCGGAGACGGTCGGGAGGGTTTTGGGGGCAATCGACGTTCCCCTGATCGTCATGGGAGTCGACAACAAGGAGAAGGACGTCGAGGTCCTCTCCGTCGTCGCGGAGAAGTTCAACGGGAAAAACCTCATAATCGGGCCCGTCACCGAAAAGAACTACAAGCAGCTCGGGGCCCAGGCCCTGGCTTACGGGCACTCGATAATAGCCAAGTCGCCCATTGACGTCAACCTTTCCAAGCAGTTGAACATCCTGCTCATGGACCTCGGCGTCAAACCCGACAAAATTTTGATCGACCCCACGATAAGCGGACTGGGGTACGGTCTGGAATACACCTACTCCATCATGGAGAGGATCATAATGGCGGCCCTGGTGCAGCAGGACGACAAGCTGCAGCAGCCCATAATCGCGATAATCGGGGACGAGACCTGGAAGGTCAAGGAGTGCGCCACCCCCACCGAGGGTTTCGAGACCATGGGAGACCAGGAAGCCCGCTCGGTGCAGATGGAAGTGACGACCGCGACCTCTTTCCTCGCCGCGGGCGCGACGGTCATCCTCGAGGCCCACCCCGATTCCCTGAAACTCACGAAAGCTTACGTCGAGGCGGTTTTGGGAAAACCCCTGACCGACCCGGGCGTGAGCGTTCCCATAACCGCGGTTCCGTTGGTCGGCGCCAAGAAGGGGACCAAAGCGCCCCCCAAGGCCGCCCCCAA
>JAITKT010000009.1 GCA_031278225.1 Deltaproteobacteria bacterium | reverse complement strand
CGGGCTTTTTCCCGGGGGGCCCCCGGAATCCGCGTCCCTCGCGGATTTTTCGGAAACCGCGGGAAAACGCCTCCCGCGACCGGGGACCGGGGCCGCGGCGTCTTGACAAAAGACGAGCGGTAAAATATCTTGATTAAGTGCCGAAGGGCTTCGTTCGCGACCGACACCGACGAAACAAAACGTCCGGGGGCGACGGATTTCGCGCGTTCGCCCGCGCCTTCGCCCGTCAATGTTTTCGCGAGTTTTTCCCTCGCCGCGTCATGCCTTTTTTTCCCCGAGAGCCGATTCGCGGGAACGCCGCCTCCGCGGAGGCGCGTTCGCGGGCGGATTCCGCTCCCGAACGACGAAACAATCATCCTTCGAGGCGGTAACACATGCGCTTGGTCACCAGATCTGATTTTGACGGACTGGCTTGCGGGGCGCTTCTCAAAGAAGCGGGTCTGATCGACAGTTATCAATTCGTGCATCCCAAGGACATACAGGACGGGCTCGTGGAAATAGGGCCCAACGACATCCTGGCGAACGTTCCCTACGCCAACGGCGCGGGCATGTGGTTCGACCACCACACGAGCGAGGGCGAGCGACTGGGCAGCATCTCTTACAGGGGCATGAGCAGGGTGGCGCCTTCCTGCGCCAGGGTCATCTACGACTTCCTGGGGGGAGCCTCCCGCTACTCCGCCCACTGGGACCCCATGATGGAGGCCGTGGACAAGGTGGATTCCGCCAACCTCACGATCTCCGAGATCGAGTATCCCATGGGCTGGATCCTCATCGGTTTCATCATGGACCCCCGCACGGGCCTCGGGCGCTTCAGGACCTTCCGCATCTCCAACTATCAGCTCATGGAGGCCATGATCGAAATGTGCCGCACCATGACGGGGGAAGAGATTCTCCAGCACCCGGACGTCAAGGACAGGGTGGACCTCTACTTCCAGCAGGCCCCCTTCTACGCCAACATGCTCAGGAACTGTTCGGTCCGGAGGGGTCAGGTCCTCATCATCGACTTCAGGGAGCAGGAGACCATCTATCCCGGAAACAGATTCCTGCCTTACTCGATGTTTCCCGACGCGAAGGTTTCCATCCACGTCACCTGGGGAAGGGGGGCCAATTTCGTGGCCCTCGCCATGGGAAACAGCATCGTGAACCGCGACAGCCTCGCGAACCTCGGCTCCATAGCCCTCCACTTCGGGGGAGGCGGTCACGAGGCCGTGGCCACCTGCCAGGTGCCCGAGGCCGAGGTGGACGCCACCATCGACACCATCGTGGATTTCATCCACGAGGAGAACGGTTACGTCCCGGGCTGAGGCCCGGCCCCCCGCCGTTCGGGGGATTCCGGTCCGGGTTTTCGGTCCGGGTTTTCGGTTCGGCGCTTCCCCGCGGGGCCCTTTTGATTTTCCCCTTGAAATTTTTCGGGGAGCCGCCCGATTGGGTTTTTCCCCGTCGCGGTCCCTTTTTCCGTTTTTTTTCTTTGAGTTCGCCGTCCCGTTTGTTTTAAATTAAACCCCGGCGACTTTTTGACCGTTTTTCGACGCCCGCGTCCCCCTCGCGCGCGAACGTTCCCCGGGGGACGCCCGCCGCGAACCGTTTTTGGGAAATTCCCCCGCCCGGGGACGACGAACGTTCCGGACGGCCGCCCATCGGACGCGCTTTCGAAAATTTGAAAAAGTCGCGAAAAAACAAAAAAAAAGACAAAAAATTCGAAAAAGACGAAATTCGCTCTTTTTCCCCCGAAAATCCGTGAGGGACCTTGACAATCCCGGATTTTAACCGTCTCCCGTTCGCGCCCGGGCTCCCCCCGGCCCCGCGCGAGCCTCGGGTTTTTTCCCCGGCGGATCCGACCCGACCCGGCCGCCGGGACGATTCCCGACGGCGCCCGTCCCACGGACCAACCACATGGCCGCCTCGTCGCGATAAAGGGACCACATGCGGATATTCTTCATAACACCGGAAGCCGTGCCTTGCTCACGCGCGGGAGGCCTGGGCGACATCTCCCACGACCTTCCCCGGGCCTTGCACAACCTGGGCCACGACGTCACGGTCTTCGTTCCCAAATACAGGGGGGACGGGGATTTCGCTCCGAAACATTTGGAGGGCCTCTCGAGAAACGTGGACCTCTCCCTCTCCAAGAGACGGGCGGACTTCTACGAACTCAAGCTCAAAGACGCCCACAAGATAATCCTCGTGTCCGCGGACGAGCTCTTCGACAGGCCGGGGATCTACGGGAACGAGTTCGGGGACTACGACGACAACGCCGAGCGCTTCATCTTCTTTTCCAAGGCGGTCTTTTCGGTTTTGACCGAGCTCGTGGACCCGGAGGAGGACTGCGTCATCCACGCCCACGACTGGGCCTCGGGCCTGGTGCTCCTCTACGCCAAGTCCTGGCTGCGTTTCCACCCGAGACTCAGGAAGGCCGGAACCGTTTTCACCTACCACAACCTCGCGAACCAGGGGACCTTCCCCTACTACGATTTCACCATGACGGGCCTGGACTGGAGCCATTTCACCTTCCAGGGCCTGGAGTTCCACGGGCAGCTGAACCTCACCAAGGCGGGACTCATAGGGGCCATGCTCATCTCCACCGTTTCCCACAAGTACGCCCGGGAGACCCTCTCCTCGGAGCTCGGAAACGGACTCGAGGGGCTCCTGAAGGAGAGGAGAAAGGATTTGCGCTCCGTCCTCCACGGGGTGGACTACACGGTCTGGGACCCGAAAAAGGACGACAAGATCGCGAAAACCTACGACATCGACGACCTCTCGGGGAAAACGGTGTGCCGGGACACCTTGACCAAACTCTTCGGCCTCGAGGACTCGGAGCTCCCGGTCATAGCCATGATTTCGAGGCTTCTCGCGAGAAAGGGTTTGGACCTCGTCCAGAGGGCCATGCCCGAACTTTTGAAGCTTCCGGCCAAGTTTCTCTTCATGGGGACCGGGGACGACCAGTACATCTCCTTTTTGCGGGACGCCTCGGAAAAGAACCCAGGAAGGGTGGGCCTGAAGCTCGCCCACGACCCGCCCCTGAATCACATCATCATGG
>JAITKT010000499.1 GCA_031278225.1 Deltaproteobacteria bacterium | reverse complement strand
AACGCCCCGGGGGATTTTTTCGGTTGTCGGGCAACGGTCGGGCGACCGCCGCCGAACGCGGGAACCGGAGTGGCCGTTCCCCGCGCGCGGTGGGCGCGGAACGCCTCTAATTTATATTGTCCCCGTTGTTTTTGTCAACCGCGGCGGAGTCCCGAAACGCCAAAAACCGAAGGTCCCCGAGGGGAAGAAGAGGGACCGCGGCCGGCGCGCCGGGGGCGGAAGAAAGGCGGAAGAAGGCCGGAAGAAGGCCGAAAGAAGGGCGGACTGGGGAAAGAACGAAAACCCGAACGCCCGGGGCGCGCGGGGGGCGCGCCTCGGGCGTTCGGGACATTCGGGGACGGAGGGCCGGTTTTCGCGGCCCCCGAAAACGGCGCGATTTCGAAACGCGGGGAAGGTCGGGGGATCGGGGCCGGAAAGGATCGCCGGGATCGCGGCGATCCGGTTGTCCCCGGGATTTTGGCGCCGTCCTTTTGGTTTTTCCGGAAAATGTGATATAAACTTGATGATCCGGCGCGAACGACCCGATTCCCCCCTTTAAGTTTCACCGATGCTTTTATTGACCGCGTTCGCGAAAAGCGGGATTTCGCGGTCTCGCGTTTTCGCGAAAACCCGCGCGACTCCCCGGCTTTTCCGGGGGAAGCGTTTTTTCCGGGGGTCCCGGGAATGCCCCGGGGGAAAAACTAATCGTTCGAGGCTCTTTTCTTGTCCCGGTAAAGTTTTTCGGAAAACCGTTTGGCCTGAGCGGGCGACAGGGCCGTCACCAGGACCGGGGCGGTCCCCGGCCGGTAAACCCCCAGTTCCCTCGCCGCGGCGCGGCTCAAGTCGATGATTCGCCCGTCGATGAAGGGTCCCCGATCGTTTATTCTCAAAATCATTTTCTGATTCGTCTTGAGATTTTTCACTTCCACCCAGGTGTGGAGAGGGAGAGTCTTGTGGGCGGCGGACATGTCGTGCATGTCGTAAACCTCGCCGCTGGCCGTCTTGCGGCCGTGGAAAGGCTCTCCGTACCACGAAGCCAGACCCTTCTCCCTGTAACCCGCCGCGGTGGCCAATATGTGGTATCTTTTGCCGTTGATGACGTAGGATTTCCCCGACAGTCTGGAGTTGGACCCGCATCCGGCCAGGCTCGCGAGAAAAAACAAAAGAACGACCGGCAAAAGCCATGATTTCGAATCTTTAATCGGAAAGGCCTTCAAATGTTTCTGGGAAGCGAAAAGTTTATTAAACATGCTGAACTCCCGGTGGTGTCGCTGCTTCTCGTCCTCGCGTTTTTCGCCGCGCGGACGGCGTTCGCGCAAACCGCGACCCCACGGAATAATGACGCCCAAAGCGTCCAAAAGGCCCAAACGGTGAAAAACACCCCAAAGAAAACCGCCTCCGGGGCGAAGAGCGGCAAAGCCCGGGCCGCGCCTCTTCCCTGGCCGGAAAACGTCAAATCGATGGCGGGTTCCGGCGCGGTTCTCGTCGTGGATTATCACGCGGAAACCGAAAAACCCCTGGAATTGATCTCGCTCAATCCCGACAAGGACTACGTCCCGGCGTCGATATTGAAGCTCGTCACCTCGGCCGCCGCTCTCGTTTCCCTGGGACCCGACTACAGGTTCAAAACCGAATTTTACGTCGACAAGGCCAAGAACCTTTGGGTGAAAGGTTACGGGGATCCTTATCTGATTTCGGAAGAACTTTGCCTGGTGGCCGCTCAGTTGAAACTAAAGGGACTGTCCAACATAAATAAAATTCACGTGGATTCTTCTTTCTTCGAGGATGACATGGTGGTCGACGGGAATTCGTTCACAAACAATCCTTACGACGCTTACAACACCGCGTTGGGAGTGAATTTCAACACCGTCAATTTTCTTATCGACTCGAAAGGCGAAATAGTTGAATCCGACGAATGCTCTCCCATGACTCCCGTGGCCCTTGATTTGGCGCGTAAAATCTATCCGAAGGGAAAAAAGGCGAAAAAAAATGTCGGAAAAAAATATTTGAATATTTCGGAAAGCCCGGCTATGGCGTTGTTGAACACCGGTCAATTTTTACGTGAGATCCTCGTGAGAAAAGGCGTCATCTTCGCGAGCGAAGACGTCGTGACGGATCAAGTTGTTCCGAGAGACGCGAGACTTTTTCATCGACACCATTCGTCGTTAAACCTCGAGGACATGGTTAAGGAACTGCTGAAATATTCCAACAATTACATGACCAACCAGATTTTCATCACCATGGGCGCGGAAATTTACGGCGAACCCGGGAACTTCGAGAAAGGAATCAAGGTCATTCAAGATTTCCTTCACGAACACGAATTGCCCGAGTTGAAGATGGTGGAAGGTTCCGGACTGTCCCGCAACAACGCGGTGACGGCGAGGCAAATGGCCGAAATATTAAGGCTCATGGAACCCGTGAGAACCATAATAAGAAGTTACGACGACGGAGCTTTCCACTACAAAACCGGAACGATGACCGACATTCAAACCCTCGCGGGTTACCTGGAAAGGCCCGGAAGGCCGGACGAACCCCTGGCTTTCGTAATCCTCCTGAACGGCAAATACAAGCAAGGGACGCGGGAGAAGATATTGGACGCCCTCAAGGCTCATCTCATAGACGAAGCGGGGACGGACGAGCCGAAAAGCGCCAAAAAACAAGGCCGGGCCAAAGGATGAGCCGCGGCCCGAAGGACCGGTTCCCGGGTTTTTTCGGGCTTTCCCGGGCTTTCCCCCGAGTTTGACCCGCGGAGACCCCGCGAGGCGCGTCTCGGGTAAAATTCATCGGGTCGATAAATTTCACGGAAAAAGATTACAACAAAATTCAAAAAAATGAAAGAGCGGGATCACCTTGTTCGACGGTCGTTTCGCGTCTTTCGAGAGTCCTCTGGGCTTTCTCGAAATATGACGAATTGATGCCGTTTTTTGATAATCGCCGCGATTATTTCACTTATTGAAACAATCGGGAACGAATTACGCGAAAAGACGGATGTCTTTCTCATTCGCGCGAACTTTCGAACAATTTTGAATTTTTAAAGAGCAAAGTTGGAAATATTATTATAAAATTTCTTATCTTTCATGATTTTCCAATAATTCGGCGGCGTCGGGTTTTAAGCCGATTTGGCTCATTCGTTCGCTTAATCATGCCGATTTACATCTCTTTCGGGTATGAAAGGAACATAAAAGAGCCCGAGTGTCGAACCGTTTACTTGGAATGTCGCGATTCAATCGAAAATTCCATGAAATTACCCGAATCGCGATATCATCCATTCCAAATCGCCGATTTTGACTCATGATGACATAATGAAAGTTATTTTCGCGTAAAATATCCCGAAACGAGTCGCGTCGATTCGCGGCTTCCCCGCCGGATTGAGACGCGAGTCCTTGAAATAACCGCGTTTCCGCGCGTGTTCGGGGAAGATGGCGAGGCTCGCGGGAGAACCGGAAAATCATCGAAACCGGCTGCCCCCGGAAAAAAATTTTTTCCGAAAAAACTCGCGCGATTCTCACAAATCACTTCAGGTTTTTCTCCCGCTAAATTTTAATTTCCGCGGGGATTTTTCCCGCCCCGGTCGTTTTCACCGTCTTCCGCCGCGGGTTTTCGAAGGTTTTCGCGTTTCTCGGGCTTCGGTCCCGCGCGTTTTTCGGCTTCTCTCCGCTCGTCGCTTTTTTCGGGCGTCAGGGCTTCCCTGGTCCTCCGATCGACGGGAGCCGGCCGG
>JAITKT010000453.1 GCA_031278225.1 Deltaproteobacteria bacterium | reverse complement strand
CTCCGGTGTTTCGCGGGGCGGACGCGGCGGTCGGGGCGCCGGGGCCGGGGCCCGGGTTTCCTCACAAGAGAATGTCGGAGGCGTTTATCCCGAAATCCGTGGGGTGGAAGCACCTCAGGATGTTTCGTTTGAATTTCCCGTTCTCGTCCAGGTCCGAGAGGTTCACGAGGTCTCCTTTGATGATGGTGTTGTCGTCGCGGTAAAGGAGAAAGGCCGTGGGCCTCGCGTCTATGGCGTCGGGAGGGGTTTCGGCGACCATGGCGATTTCCCGGGTGTCCAGGACCAGGAGGATGCCTATGGGATAAATGCCTATCATGTTGATGAAGACTTTCAGGAGCAGGGGGTCCAGGGCCGTTCCGGAGACGGAGGTCATGGTGTCCAGGGCCTGTTCGGGGTTCATGGGAACGGGCCGGTAGGACCTGGAGGAGGTCAGGGCGTCGTAGTGGTCGGCGATGGCGACAATTCTCCCGAAGAGACTCACGGGGGCGTGGCGGTTGGAGGCGGGGTAGCCTCCGAGGTCCACTCCCAGGTGATGCTCGAAGGGGGCCTGCAGGAGCTTGGTCTTCAGTTTGTGGTCGGCGTTTATCTGGAGGATGCGGCTGACGCTGTAGAGGGAGTGGTTCTTGACCGTGTCGTATTCTTCCCTGGTGAACTTGGTGGTCTTGCGGATGAGCTCTATGGGGACGTCGACCTTTCCGAGGTCGTGGAAGAGGGCCGCGAGACCCAAGGTCACGACGGAGACCTTGCTCAAACCCAGTCTTTTCCCGAGACACATGGAGAGAATCCCCACGTTCACGGAATGGGTGGCCGTGTAGTCGTCGTAGTCCCTTATGGTGGAGAGGTTAAGAAGGAGTTTCTCCTCTTGGAACAGGGACTCCACCATGTCCTGGACCACCCTGCGGGATTTGGCGAGACTCACGGTGTCGCCTTCCCTTATCCTTTCCTGGACGTTGGTGATGACCGCCAGGGCCCTCGAGTAGGAGCGCCTGGCCTTGGCCGCGAAGGTCTTGGTCCCGGAGTTCCAGATGAGGGGACGGCCCTTGGCGTTTCCCTCGGAATCGTTCGCGAAGACGAAGGCGATCTTGAAGTCGCTGTCCACGATGGGTTTGGCCCAGGAACCGGCGAGGGACTCGTCGAGCCAGGCCCCGGGCTTTTCCCGGGTCTGACAGAGGTTCACGGTCTTGATGAAGGAGACTATGTCCTCGTCGGAGAGGTCGTCCTTGGCCGCGAGCTTGAAGCCGAAGAAGCCCCGCGCCTCGAAAAACTCCATGAGTTTCTGGACGGTCACCGTCATGGCGGACGGGGGATTGTACTTGGCGTTGCCCAAATAGAGCCTTCCCCGGTGTGACCTTATGGATATTTCCGAGGGGCCCTCCTTCCACATGGCCCGCAGGGCTTCCTTGAAGACATCCACGTTTTCCCTGAGGATCTTGTTGTTGGGCTGATGGATTTTGACGAGCTGGGGGAGCCTCAAAAGCGACTGCAGCACCGCTTCCAGGGGTTTCACGACGGGCGCGGGCGTTTTTATCGCGGCGACTTCCCTGGACATGTCAGCGCCTCCCTTCCGCGTCGAGGATTTTTTTGGCCGCGTTTATGGCGTTCCTGAAAGAGCGGAAGGAGCTCTTTTTGGCCTTGCGGAGGATCTCCTCGGCCCCGGTCGTGGCGGGCATCAAGAGGAGGGCCAGGGCCGCCCCGGTCCTGTGGTTGCTCTTGGAGCCCCCGAAGAGGGCCCCCAGGTCTTTTTTGGTCAGGACCTCGGTCAGAAAGGCCGCGGACCCGAAACCCGCGGACATCCCGAAGGCCCTGTAGTACTCCAGGATGTCGGGCCTGTCCTTCCCCGCCAGATAGTTGGCCGAGATGTGGTGATACAGTATCGCCTCCACCGTGGGGTCCCGTCTTCTCGTGAGACGGGGCGTCACGAGCTCCCTTATCTTGGGTTCCCGGTCGACTATCAGGTGGGCTATGGCCTGGATGTTGTCCTGGTCGTTGTCGAGGATGTACCTCGCGGCCAGTTCCCTTATGGCGGGGTTGGCGTGGCGGCTGAAGTTCGAGGCGAGTTGGGTGGGGAGTTCCAGTCTCATGGCCGTGAGCATGGAGATGAGTTCCCTTATGGCCCACTCGTTCAAAAGGGGAGCTATTTTTCCCAGGTTCTCCTCCAC
Organism: Deltaproteobacteria bacterium; assembly: GCA_031278225.1. Taxonomy (GTDB): domain Bacteria; phylum Desulfobacterota; class Desulfarculia; order Adiutricales; family Adiutricaceae; genus JAITII01. The sequence continues at coordinate 3,116 of JAITKT010000453.1, read as the reverse complement.
CTTGGGGATGTGCCAGGCCACCACCTCGATGAAGAGTTTCTTGAGTTTCAGGGATTTGAGCTCCGCGAGCATGGCGATCAGGACGAAGATGGAGTTGGGGGGGAGCTGGTAGAGAAAATACCTGAGGTCGTCGTACATCGCGTTGACGCTGTCCTCGTCCGCGGAGACGTCCGGGAGGGGCGAAAGAAACTCGGGGGAGGCCATCCTCTTTTTGACGTCCTCGTAAATCGCGACGATGGCGGGCCTCTTTTTGGTTTCCGAAAGTTCCTGGAGCTCCGCCAGAAACTCGTTCGCGTGTCCGAGAAACCTCTTGCGGAGGGCCTCCCGGATCTCCTCGGTTATGAAGGTCACTATGGCCGGGCGCATGGCGTTCTTGACCACGGGCGATTTCAAAAGGATGAGGACCATGGAGAGTATGCTGTAGGATTTGGCCCTGGTCTCGTCCCACTGGATGAGGGCCGAGACCTGCTTTATCTCCCTCGCGGAAAGCCCCCAAAACTTGAGCCTTTCGGCCCTGTTGGCCACGGTCCTCTCGTCGGGCTCGGCCCTTTCGTCCTCGTCCGGAAGCGTTATCATGGCTTGGAGCTCCGGGTTGGGTTCGTCCGCGGAGTCCGAGGAGATTTGGGAGAGGTCCATGTTTTGAAGCATGTCCCCGAAGGGGCTGTCGGAGTTTCCCCCCCCGGTGTCGTCGAAGTAGCTCCCGGATTCGAAGCCTTCTTCCCCCTCGGGCGCGGGGGTTCCGGGGAGGGCGCCCCCGGGGTCCGAGACGGCCCGCGAACCCGACCCCGAACCGGATCCGGTTCCGTTGGCGAGGGGATAATCGTCTTCGGCGAAATCGTCGAGGCTCCTTTCGGAACGGGCTTTTCTGACCCTCCCCGGGACGTCGTCGTAGTAGACCCCGCCCTGGAAACGGTCTTCCCGGTTTATGCCCGTGGAGCTCTGGAAGGGCGCGAAGCCGTCCTCGTCCTCGTTGTCGGCCCGGTCGCCGTCCGGGTCGCCGGAGGGATTCGGGGGAAAGTTTCCCGGGGGACCTCCTCCCGGACCTCTTCCCCGATCGCCCCCCGGGCCGCCCCGCCCCGCGGGGCCGCCCGGGGGCGGGAAACCGTCGGCCATTTGGTTTTCCGCCTCGAACTTGCCTTCGGCGTGGGGGTCTTCCACCCTCCCGTCAACCCCTCCAGGGGCGAAGGAGAAATCCAGGGTGTCCGCGAGGGCGAAGAGGGCCCCTATGGATTTGGCCACGGGAGCCACTCCCTCGGTTTCCATGGGGGCCAGGGCCTGGTAGGGGGCGTCGATGTCGGGCCTGTTGGCCGGGGGCCTCGAACAGACCATGGCCCCGGTGTCGAACTCGGGGCTCACCTCCTCGTACTCGTCGGCTATGGCGTATTTTATGCTGTTGAAAGCCGCCTCCCACATGGAGGTCACCACGTCGTCCTGGTCGTTTTCCGTGGCCGTCTTGAAGCGCAGCATTATGTTTATGAATTTGCGGAGTTCGTCCTCGGTCAGACCCGGCTCGAAGATGAGGGTTTGGATCCCGTCCCTGAAGAGGGGGAAGGCCAGGAGTTGGTCGTTGGATTTTTCCTGGTAGACGTTTTCCCCCCTTTGGGTGAAGAGCATGTCCTTGTTCACGTGCAGGACCATGGGGCCGTGGGCCTTCATGTACCCGCTCATCCACTCCAGGAGCTGAAAGGAGGCTTGGCGGTTGGTCTGGCTGGTATCGGGATAGAGGGCCATGTTCTTCATCGTCACGATGAATTGATGCAATCCCTGCCTCAGGCTCAGGACCTGTTCGCTCTCCCCGGTTCTGTTTTGGAACCGTTCGGGGGCGTCGGGGTCGCGTTCCGTTTGCGTGTTTCCACCGATGACCATAACGTGAGCCTCTCAGCGGCCAAGACGGGCAACCGCGGAAAAAACGGGGCCAATCCCGCTTTTCCGAGGTATCGCCGGTGATTTCGGGTATTTTTTCGGGGGAGTTTTCGAGTCGTTGATTGGCAGCCCCGGGCCGCCGCGGTTCCGCGAAGGCGGGGCGTCCGCCGGGCTTCCGGGTGACGTCCCCCGAACGTTCGCCCGTTTCGGGACCGGTGCCGCGAAAAGGGGCGAAAAACGACGAACCGGCGTTCGCCGCGACGAAGGGAAAGCGCGCGAAACGAAAAGAAAATGTTTGAGCCGCGGTTTCGGAACGAATCCCCGGTCGTCCGCTGGAAAAACCCGCGACGCGTTTTTCGCGGGGACTTCCCGAAAGGCAAGTCGTTTCCCGAGGGGGGACGTTTATCCTCGGAAATTCTATCACAACGGGCAAAAACAAACAATTAAGCGTCTCCGGCCCTTTGGCGTCTTTTTTGGCGTCCTTTCGCGCACGTTCGAAATTTGGCGTCGGGAATCGCCAAGGCCGGAGGCGCGGAGGAAAAAAGGCCCGGATGGCGGGCGGAAAAGGGACCGGTCGCGAAAAAAAAGAGAAGGGAATCGGAGGGGAAAGCACCTCCCGCCGCGAAGGGACCGGGAAGAGGGAACCGGAAAGAGGAGAACGGGAAAATCGAAACGGGAAACGGAACCGCGAAGAGAGAACCCGGAGGATGGAATCCGGAAGAGGGTAACGGAAAGAGGGACACGGAAAGAGGGGACCGGGAAGTGGTGACCGGAAAGAAGTGACCGTAAAGAGGGAACCGGAAAGAGGGGACCGGAAAGAGGGGACCGGAAAGAAGGGAACGGAAAGAGGGGAAGCGGGGAAAAGGGAGCCGCGGAGAGGTAACGGAGAGGCGATCGGTGACGGGAAAACGGTCATGGCGCCCCGCAACCGCCGAACCGATGCCGGAGTCGGGAGCTAAGGGGGAGAAGAGCGGGCGGAAAAGAGACGTCAAAAACGCCAAAAAGAGGATGGCCCGGGAGAGAAGGCAAAGTTCGAGGCTTTCCCGAGACTCGGGGAGCGGAGGTCACTCTAGATATAACCTTTCACTCCGGGGCGGGGAGGGCAAAGGGGATTTCGGTTTTTCGCGTCTCCGGTTTGGCCGATGGCACGGAGGGCGCTCCGGGGTGCTTCGGAGTGCTCCGGAGCTCTCTTTCGTTCTTCTTCGGGACAGTTCTCGTTCTTTCGTCTTCGGGACGGTTCTCTTTCTTTCGTT
>JAITKT010000404.1 GCA_031278225.1 Deltaproteobacteria bacterium | reverse complement strand
GTCCGGTTCCCCCAGGACCACCACCGATTCCGGAGCCCCCCCGGTCATCCCCAAACCCCCGGAAACGGCCGCCAAGCCCGATGAACCCGTCCGCCCCGGCGGTTCCGCCGCGGTGAGCGCCCCCCTCACTCCCCCGAAGACCGAGGGCGGGGTTTCGGCTCCCGGAGGGGTTTCGGCCTTCTTAATCGAGGTTGACGGGATCCCCGTCCGGATTTCCCCCGGGGAGGTCTTCGCGGTCAGATCCCCCGCCAGGGTAAAGTTAACGGACATCGTGAGCATCAGTCCCCTTCCCCCCGGAACCGTCATGAATTTCAGGGGATTCGTCGGAAGACCGGGGGACACGACCGGAAACGACAAGGGCACCACCCTCGACACCGCCAAGGACCTCATCCCCCGCTTCGCCATGAAGAAGGACGGCGAGACCGTCTATCAACTCGGGGCCGAGGACGGTCCCAAACTCCTCGCCGCCGCCTACGTCAAAATAGTGAAACCCGTTTTGAAAAGCGTGACCATCGGGGAGAACGGGGAAGACAGGGTCCTGAAGCTCGCGGGCCGAAGAAGAGTGGCCCCCGGCACCAAGCTCACGCTTAAGAAAATAGAACTGGAGGACGACCTTCCCCTCGCGGACCCGAGAATCACCCTCGGCGGACGCCCCGTTTCCTCCTCGCTTCCCTCCGAGATGACCATGCCCGACATCGCGGTCTCCCTCGCGGTGTTCTCCCGCGGGGAACTTTGCGGTAAAGTGGTCCTGTACCCCTGAAGTCCGACCCGACCGGACGGTCCGGGACAAGGCGCGGAAAAGAACCGCGGAAACGGGACGGAACGGTCGGGAGCCGGAAAAAACGGGAAAGACCGGAATAAACGCGGAAACGGAACCATCGTCCGACAGTGGAAAACCCCAAAGACAAAGCGGCCCCGAGGGCCAAAATAATAACCCTGGGTTGCAAGGTCAATCAGTTCGAATCGGCGGCCATCCGCGAGGCCCTTACCGGGGCGGGTTACGCGGTGGGGGACCGCGAGGGGGATTCCGGGGGTGACAAAGGGGGCGCGGAACTCTACGTCCTGAACGCCTGCGCCGTGACCCTGCGGGCCGAAAAGGAAGCCTTCCGGATCCTCAGGAAATTGAGAAGGGAAAGTCCCGACGCGTTGATCGTCGCGGCGGGGTGTCTTTCCGTGGCGAGGCCGGAAAAATTGTCCGAAACCGGGGCCGACCTCGTAATCGGAAACGCCCAGAAGGACGACTTCGTCTCTTTTCTCGAAAAACCCAAAGGGACCATGGATTGCGCCCTTCCGACGAAGGATTCGAAACTCGGCTACGCGGGTTCTCCCGTCTCCGGAAGAACGAGGGCCTTTTTGAAGATCCAGGACGGATGCGACGCTTCCTGCTCTTACTGCGCGGTGCCTCTTTTGAGGGGACCCTCGAGGAGTCAGGAAAAAGAAATCGTTTTGTCCCAAATCCGAAACTACGTCGGAATGGGTTACAAAGAGATCGTTTTCACGGGGATCCATCTGGGACAGTGGGGAAAGGACCTTCCCGGGTCCCCCGGCGCGGCGGACCTCCTGAAAGCCGTGAACGACGAACTCGATCCCTTGTCCCGCGGGTTCAGGATGAGGCTAAGTTCCCTCGAACCCAACGAACTTCTTCCCCTGGTCCCGCTCTTCGGGGAGTACCCCTGGCTCGCCCGGCACGCGCACGTTCCCCTTCAGGCCGGGACCGACAAGATTTTGTCCCTCATGAACAGACCTTACGACGTTTCCCTCTACGAAAAACTGTTGAGCGATTCGCGCCGTCTTTACCCGGACATGTGTTTGGGAAGCGACGTCCTGGCGGGATTTCCGGGAGAGACCGGCGAGGACTTTTCGGAGGGTTTGAGGTTCATCGAAAGTCTTCCCTTGAATTATCTCCACGTGTTTCCCTTTTCCGCGAGACCGGGGACCGTCGCCCGGGACATGAAAAATCAAGTGAGCGAAGGGGAGAAAAAGGAGAGGGTGAAAACCTTGAAAAGTCTGGACAAAAGGAAGAGGGAAGCCTTCGCGGCGGAAAACGTCGGAAGAACCGAGCGGGCGCTTACGGAAAACACCTTGGATCCCGCGACCGGAAGACAAAAGGCCCTCACGGGAAATTATTTGAAGGTATTCATGAAGGAAAACGACCCCGCCTTGTCCGGTCTTCTGATCGACGTGAAACTGGAACGGGAAGAGGGCAGGAACGACGTTCTCGCGGCGACGCCGGTCGGGGTTTTTTAAGGGGGACGGATCCGCGGAAGGCGGGTGTGGCGTTTCGCGGTGAGGTCTTGGCTCGCGGTTAAAAAACGTCGCGGTTAAAAACTGCGGGGAAGCGTTTCGCGGCGGGGATTCGGCTTGCGGTTAAAACGTCGCGGTCGGAATCCGGGGGGCTTGAAATCCGCCCGCGAAAGTCGCGGATCCGGTAACCCCGGTCCCGCCCGCCGCGGAAGCCCGGAAAGCGAGGGGGAAAACGATTTCCCCGGGGGGGAGCGTTGCTCGAGAAACGAAACGCGGAAAACGACAAACTCGAGACCGTGGGATTCGACTCCCTCCGGGTCTCCCGTTTTCTCGCCCGAAAGAACAAAGACCCCGTGAAAATTTTGGGGGAAGCGCTGGGGAAACCTTTCTTGGCCTACCGGGAGCTCTGGGACAGGGCCAAAAATTTTTTCGAGGCGCCGCCCTTTCCCTTGCACGTCGATTACGAACTCGCGCGGAAATGCAATCTCCGTTGTCCGATGTGTCCCATGGGGGACGGTGGCGAACCGGCCATCGGACCCGCGGAAAACGGAGCGGCGGCCCTTGGCCCCGAGTCCGGCGTTCTGACCCCGGACGCGGTCAAGGCGCTCATCGACGAAGGGGCGCGGGAAGGCCAAAAAGCCATGGGTTTCGGGGGGCTGTGGGAGCCTTTGCTTTCCGACGACCTTCCGTGGCTCGTGGCCCGCGGGAGGGACAAGGGTTTCGTCGACGTCATGTTCAACACCAACGGGACTCTTCTCCGTCGGGAGCTCGGGAAGCGTCTCGCGGAAGCGGGCCTCACGAGGATCATGATAAGCGTCGACGCCGTCTCCGAAAAGACCCGAGGGCTCATGAGGCCCGGGGTGTCTTTGAAAAGGGTGGAAGAGAATATCATGGATTTTTTGGACGTCAGGGGAAAAAGAAAGCTTCCCCTCGTGAGGTTGAGTTTCCTGGTCACGAGTCTTAACGAGGCGGAGTTGCCCGCGTTTTTGGAAAAATGGGAGGATAAGGTCGATTTCCTCTCAATCCAACGTTACGGGAACTTTAACCCGAAGTCCCCGGGTTTGTTTCCCGAAAACCCGCCGGGCGATCTTCCCGGGGGATCCTGCGCCCAACCTTTCAAGAGGCTTCTCGTGACGCACGAGGGAAAGGTCCTTCCGTGCTGCGACCTCTCGGGAACGGGGCTCGTCTTGGGAGACATCCGCGAAGACTCCCTTAAGGCCGTCTGGACCGGGGAAGCCATGAAACGCGTGAGGGAAGAGGCGAAAAAGGAAACGGGGGATCACGCTCCGGGGACGGCCTGCCAAACATGCAAGTCCAAATATCGACGGCCCCGGGACCGAAGTCGGGGGGCCGTTCGAAAAGGGGATGATTGCGTTTCAGGGAAAAGTCCCGGAGAGGGTTTGGAACCCGGCGTCTGACTTCGAAAGCCGGGGAAAAGGTTCGCGCGGGCCCGAGTGTTTCGCGGCGAAACGTCGGGTTTCCGCGCGCCGGGCTCCGGCCGCCCAAGCAATTTTTTTCGAGGGTCTTCGGAAAAGCCGGAGGATTGGGATTCCCGACTTAAAATTCAATTGGCGTAGGGGTTTCCCTCGCTCGCGAGTTTCTTGAAAGAGCGCTGCTCCAAAGTGCAGAGAAGAAACTCCACCGGCGTGAAATCGGCGGGACTCAAGGGCTCCTCGTCGTCCGGATCGATTTGGGCTTCACCGCTCGGCTCTTCGTAAGAATCCTCCGCGGTTTCCCGATCCCGGTCGGATCCGTCGTCTCGCGGACTCGCCGCCAAGGCTTCTTCCCGGTTCAATTCGTCCACGTCGAAAGAGGGGTAGGCCTCGCCTTCGAAGTCTTGTTCCGAATCGTCTTCCCCGTCCCCGGAAGCGTCCGAAAAGGCCGCGGAAAGATCGAAATATTCCTTCCCGGAAGGGGCGTTGACCGCGGTTTGTTCCTCCGTGTCGGATGATAGCGCGAGTTCTTCCTCTTCCGGAACGCCATCTTCCCGGGAAAGTTCGATTTCTTCTTTAAGAGCCAAGGCGTCTTCCTCTTT
>JAITKT010000383.1 GCA_031278225.1 Deltaproteobacteria bacterium | reverse complement strand
TCCGGCCAGAAAACCCCCGCCGGCTCTCTCGAGACGGGGAATCGAGCCCGAGCCCTCTTTTAAGAGAGCCACCTTGACGGAGCCGATGTTTTGATTGTCCTTGCGGGCCACGATGGTCGTGGGGGAATCGATCTTGAGGGGGGTCCGGAGGTCGTTCAGGCTCCCGAGGTTTTGAAAATCGACGGAGAGACCGCGCTCGTAGTTGGCCCCCACGTAGGAGACCTCCACCACGTCGCCCCTCGCGACGAAGAGGGTTTCGCCCTCGGCCGCGGCCAGGGGAGCCCCGCCGTTAACGGTTATGACCATGAAACGGAGGGAGGGGGGCTCGGTGTGGATGCGCGGGTGCTCTATCTCGACCCCGTAGAGGTTCAGGAAGGCGTTTATGGCCAGATTGTGCTGGAGGATCTTCATCTCGAGAGAGGGAAGGTCCTTGCTGGTTTCTATCGCGAAGGCCGGGATCCCCAGGCGGGTCAGGGCGTAGTAGGTGGCGCTCTTTCTCTGTTCCTTGTGGCGGGAGGTCGCGCTCCCGGTGTCGTGGTTCGCGAACCTGAACTTGTAGTTCTCCTCCCGGATCTCCTTGTTCACGTCCTCCACGACCCTTCTCGCGTCGCGCCCGAGATGCAAAACCTTCCCCGAGCCCTCGTGCTCGTAGACCTCCGCGTCGGCTATGATGCACTGCCCGTAGCGGTTGGGGTTGGCCATGTCGCTTTCCCAGCTGTTGCGGAAAAAGCCGGAACCGTCGTGGAGATTGAGGAAAAGGTCGCTCTCCGCCATGAGGTTCTTTATTATTTCCACCCTTTCCCTGTCCGGGTCGCTGGTCTTCACCGCCTCGAACTTCCGGTTCATGTCCCCGTCCACCCCCCTCGCGAAGGAAATGATGGACTTGAAGTTGGCCCTGGGAACGACGATGAGGTTTCCCTTCTTGAGGGCGAGGTCCACGTACAGGTCCGCGCTCATGAAACCCCCGGGCTCGTCCCCCTGGATGCCGCCCAGGATCATGACCGTGGGTCCGGTTTCCCTCCCGAAGATCTTGTAGATCTCCAGCTCCGAGGCCGTGCCCTCGAAATAAACTATGTGCTGCCTGTCGCCGGAAAGGGAGGTGGGTTTCAGGGAAGCCGGAAGGGGGGAACCGGGAAAAAAGAGAAAGGCGAGGGAGAAAAGAACGGGGATGACGAGGGTCGCGAAGGAAACGGGGAAAAGAAAAGAAGGATCGGAATGTCCGAAAATTTTCGAAAACCACCTGAATTTCGCGATTTTCGCGGTTTTCGGGAAATTCGAAATCGCGGCGCGGTTCCGTGGAGCCGCGGGTTCGGGGCGGGAGGGCGGATGCCCGCCCGCGGCGGAAAGGCGGCCCTTCGCCGTTCGGGAAAAGATGAGGGTTTTCAAGGACAAATCAAAGCCCCTCCAGGGAGATCCTCTTCAAAAAAACCAACTCCTTGGTTTCCTCGTCCCAAGCCAAGACTTCGGCCGACAGGGCTTTTCCGCCTTCCGGGATGGCGACGTTTCCCCTGTAGACCTTGGAGGCTATGATGTTGTACCTCCCTCCCCTTTCGTAGCCCTGGGAGGGTTTGGTCATGTCCATCGCCGGGTCCGACACCAGGGTCACTTCCCCGTCCTTGTCCTCCAGGGCGAACACCGTCACGGTCCTGCCCTTGAGCCTCACCCCCGGTCTCGCGTCCTGTTTCAGGAAGAAAGAGTAGTTCCCCCGGGGCGAGAACCTGAATTCGTCGACGTCCAGCTCCGGTTCCCCCGAGGGGAGAACGAGCCTGTTGTGGAAGGTCTCCCAGGCCGCTTCCTCGGCCACGGGGCCCCCGGCGGGAATGGGACCGTCCTCGGCGTCGGCCGTGCCGATCGGGGCGTCGTCCGGGGTCTCCGGGGTTTGGGCGGTGACTTCCCCCCGCTCCGCCAAGGTGTTTTCGGCCGCGGCCGGGTCGGCTTCCGCGGCGGCGCCGTCACCCGCGGGTTCCTTTTCGGCGGCCGCGGCCTCCGGGACGTTCAGGTCGGCCGCCTTGGGAAGGGCTATGTCCTCGTCCCCGCTTTCGGCGCTCAGGGCCGCCTGGTCCAGTCTCTCCAGGATGAGTTTGGCGTTTTCGGGCGCGACCGAGAGACTCCTGTTGTAGTCCCGGGTCTCGTAATATCTGCTCATGAAGTCATGTTCGTTTTTGAGGGTGTGGAACTCGACGAGGTACCCGGAGAACATGTGGGCGAGAATGCCCAGGGAGAAAAGCACGACGAGGACGAGGACGAGCAGAATCCAGAGGAAGCTCGTGGATATCGAGAGCCTGCGGGTGGAACCCCCGTCGTTCATGACGAGGACGTGAAGCCGCTTTCCGGGGTCCCTTCTGTTTACGGTTTTCAAACTCGTGCTTAAGTCCAATTGTCCTCTCCGGTCTTATGTCGAGACCTCGAAAGTCTCGGCCGTTATCCGCCAATTCCCGTCCCCGTTTCTGGCGAGGGTGAGGGTCTTGGTGCCGGTGTCCCTGAAATTGTCGCTTCTGTAGTTTTGGGTGAAACTTATCTCGGCCCGGTCGGTCCCCTTGAGCCTCACCCTGGGGTTCTTGAGCTCGACCTCGATAACGGAGGCCGACCTCATGAGACGTCCCCTGTATCTCACGAAAGCCTCCCTCCCCATGTTCTTGTCCGGATACCTGAAGCCCTCCCCGTAGTAGGAAAAGAAGGTCTTTTCGTCCTTGGCCTCCCAGGCGCGCTCCCAGCCCCCGAGAAGATTCAAAATGGCGGCCTCGCTCTCCGCGGCGGTCGGGACGGCGGGAGCGGGGGGAGCGGGGGGAACCGCGGGAGCCGGGGAAGCCTTGGCCGTTTGGGGAAGGTCCGCCGAGGCCGTCAGGATGACGTCATCGTCGGCCGGGGCGTCTTTCGCGGCTTCCTTCGGGGAGTCCTTAGGGATGTCCGGGGAGGTCTTTGTCGCCGGAGCGGCGGCCCCGGTCGACGCGGTCGCCCCGGTCGCCCCGATTTCGGAAACCGCTTCCGCCGCCGCGGGGGCTTTGGACGCGGACGTCAGGGTCACGGTGAGCCCGCCGGCCGTCCGAATGCCCGTCGCGGGCGCGGGGGTTCTTTCGGCTTCGGCCGCCCCGGAAACGGTCCCGGGGCCGTCACCCGCGAGGGAGCCCGTCACCGTGGAAAGTCCCCGGGATTCGGAGGGGAGGTCGTTTCGCGCGACCTCGAGCGGGGGTTCCTCCTCGGAGGTCCTCGCGGGCGGGAGGCCTTTGACCCTGGCCTCCAGGGCCGCCCTTTCGGATTCCGCCTCCAAGGCGCTTTGCCCCGCGTCTTTGGGGACGTCCTTGGTGGCGTCGAAGAAACTGGGGGTCGAGGCCTCCGCGAAGAGGGTCTCGGAACCGGGGATCAGGGCCCCGGCGCTCGCGGTCACCACGGGCTCCGAAAAGGACGCGACCGAGAGCGGGGGGGTCGTCAAGGCGGCGAGCTTCTCCTCCGGGGAGAGACGCTTGCGGTTGTCGGGACGGGGCATGGACGAAAAATCTTCCGCGACGATGAGAAAAGAGTCCCCGGAGGGTTTGAGGTAAAGGCGTTTCACCCCCACCGAACTGTATCTCCCGTCCCCCTGGTAGCGCTGGACGAAGGAGACGACCACGACGTCCCTGTGCCTGAAGCTCCTTAAGTCGTCAAGCTTTATGTCTATTTTTTTGTAGCCCCTCGCGACGTTCCGCTTGTGATTCATCCAAGCCTCGCGGCTCATGTTGTCGTTGTTGTGGAAATTCTCGGCGTAAAGGGAGGAATAGGTTTGCAGGTCTTTTTCGGACCAGGCCTTTCTCCACTTCTCCGCGAAGGCCAAAACCTTTCGTCCCTCCCTCCTGAGTTCCTCCGCGGGGGCGTAGGTCATCTCCTCGGAGAGGAGAATGGGGGTGTCGTAAAGGTTTATGGTGTCCTCCAGGGCCGCCAAATCGTGGTTCAAGAGTTCCACGCATCCCGCGGAGTCGTAGTCGACGAGCGGCTTGTTGACCCCGTGAATCCAGATGCCGTCCCCCTTGCGGCCGACCTTGTGGTCCCAGAAATTGGGGTAATCCATGGGATAGGCCAGTATCCCGTAGATCTCGGGCAGCTCCGAGGGGAGGAGCTTCTGATTGAATATATAGTAACCGTCCGGGGTCTTCTTGTCCCCCCGGACCAGCTTGTCGCCCCTCACCATGCCCGTGGAGCAGGGTATGACCTTTTCCAGAAAGAGGTTCCCCTTCCCGTCGTGGCTGTAAATCCGGAGCTCCTGCCTCGTCTTGTCCACCACGAAGATCGTCCCCGGTTTTTCGCCCGGGTAAAGAATCGAATCGGGGACCATGAGTTCCCCGGGAGAGACCGAACCCCGGGAGGAACCCCCGGCGTCGCCCCGGACCGCGGAGGAAAGACCCGCGGGGAGCGCGAGGGAAAGGAAAAAAAAGACCGCGAGAAAAAGAGCCGCGGCGCCCGAAACCGCGAAACCCGAGGGAGAAGATCCGCGGGAAAAACCGGGGGCCCCCCGAGGTTTCCGGAAAATCAACGTAGAGGCGCCCGACTTTTCCGAGCCGGAAAGCGCGCCTCGCGCGAGTTTGTTTTTTGACGTTTGGAAATCCATTTTGGTCCGTCGGAAATGTTTGTCGAACCCGGTCGGGATCGTTATTTTCGCCGGGTTCGGAACCGGCGTTTTGATCGTCATTTCGAATCTTCGTCCGAACGGTCGTCGGAATCTCAAATCGGAGTCTCAATCGAAGTCATTGCCGAAGTCATTGCCGAAGTCATCGCCGGAGTCATTGTCGAAGTCATCGCCGGAGTCATTGTCGGAGCGGTCCGGGGACTCCTCCTCGGGAGTCCTTGGGGTCGCCCTTGGGGTCGCCTTTGGGGTCGGTCGGGGGGTCGACCAGCTCCACCTCCCTGTAACCGGAGGGCCACAAGACGCGAATCGCGGCCTTTTTGTCGTTCGCGACGGGAAAATGAACGGCGAAGACCCTGGCCCAATGATTGAAAACCGGAAAGTACTTTTCCAGGAAATTGGCGTTGACCTCCTCGAGGAGGTCCGGTTCGACGGCCGCGCCGTCGGCCAAAAGGAGCGCCTTGTAGCTGCCGTTTTTCAGAAAGTCCTCTTTTCTGAAAGACCTGTTGTATATGCCCAGGAGCACCAGTCTGCCCTTCTTGTCCGGGATCCATCTGGCCATGGCCTCGTTGTATTCCTTGTCGTAGGACCATCTGGTTTCCCCGGCCGCCAAAATCTCCGGGGCCACGTTCAGGGCGTCCAGGAGCAGGGCTTCGGATTTGGCGTTGAAGTAGTAAATTTCGTCGTGAGCCACGTAAGACGCGGCCATGTCCACGTACTCCCGCCTGTCCCGGATCTCCCCGACTCTCTCCCGATCGAAGGGAACGTTGTGACAGCCCGCCGCCGTCATCGAAACGACGAGAACCGCCAGTGACAGCGCGAGTCTCAAAAGCCACTCCTCCCGACCGGCCGCGACGCCGACCCCCGATTTCGCGAAACCGTCATGCCTCATCATCGTACATTATAACTTTTTCGCGCCCAATCTCAAGCTTTCGGGCGCGAAACCGCCGAAAACGGTCCTTTCGCGCCGCGAACGACCCGCGCCCCGCGATTAAACGGGGATCGCTTCGGGAAAGGCGGGGGTCTTCCCTCCCCCGGCCCCCCGGAGGCGCCGCGACCCGGCCTTCCGGGGCCCCGGGCGCGTCATGTGGCGTCGCGAATCTTTCGTACGACCAAATCCGGGCATGGGCATTCCAAATGAAGTGGCGCCGGGCCGCCGGCCGCGACATGCGCGGAACCGGGAAAAGTCATGTGCCCGATTTGTGCCCGGGTTCCGCAAGATTAGAAAAAACATTCGGTGAAAACGGGGCCCCGGGGCTCTCCCGCGGTCTTTTCCCCCTTCTCCGCCGAATTATGACCGGCCTTTTTCGGGGGTTCGGGGGTCGTTTTCGGGGTGATGACGGGGGTTTTTCGCGATTTCGGAGCCGTTTTCGAAAAAAAGGCGAAAAACGGGGTCAATTTCGAAAGTTCCGGCGCCTACCGCGGACGCCGGCTCAACATTTCGCGGTCGGACCTTGGCGGGGGTCTCCTCGGGAAGACACGCCCGTTGTCCCCCGAACTTCCTTCGAAATTCCCCCGGGGTTACCCCCGCGGTTACCCCGAAGTTCCCTCGGGAATCTCCCCCCGAACGTTTGGAAAGACGGGGCGGGATACCGGCCGCCCCGTCGTCCCCTCGAATTTCAAACCGCCCCCGACCTTTCCGGACCCCGCGGAATGATTGAAAACCCTTGGCCGGTCCCCCGCCCCCGGATGCGCTTCCCGGGGTTTCCGGGGAAGTCGGCGCGCGGTCGCCGCGAAACCCCCCGAAACGTTTTATTTGGCCTTTCCTCTGGTTTAAGGACATTTTCCCCGACTTCGCCTGGCCTTGTCAAGTTTATTTCGAATCGCGGGGATTTTTTTTCGCTTGCCCCGGGGACAAGGCGGGATTGCGAGGGTTCCCGCGGTTCCGGCGGCTCCGAAGGGATCGGGGCGTCGGCTAAACCCGGCGGGCGTTTCCCGGCGTCGGAGGGCTTTTCGCCGGGTTTTCGGCGGGCCGGGCGAAAAAAAATCGAAGGTGAAAATCCCCCGAATCTCCCCTTTCCCGCGCGAAACGCCGTTTCGGGGGGAATCGGGGCGTCAGCGCTCCGCCAAAAGAAACTCCCAGCGGTAGGGTTTTCCCACGACCGTTTCCGGAAGTCCCCCCGTGCGCCTGTCCGTGACGAAAGTAAACCCGGAATAACCCAAAGACGACAAAAAATCCGTCATCTCGGTTCTCGACCATTCGTTCCAATAACCCATGAGATGGTTTTTGCCCTCGTCCAAAAAACCGTCGGGTTCCCAGCGGACGGTCGTTTTGTCGGAAAAATTGTCTCGAATCACGAGATACGCCGCCCCCGTCTCCGAGGCCCTGAAGAGGGGTCTTCGGAAGTCGGGATTGAAGGAGAGGACGTTCACGAAGAGAACGAGGTCGGCCCGGAAACCCTCGAGGTCGTCCACCGACTCGCGGAACAGGCGTTCCGGATCCAGTCCCAGTTCGGCGTAGGCCTTCTTTCCGATCTCCACGTAAGAGGGGCTGTGGTCGAGACCCCGGTAGTCGAGGTCCAGACCCCTCCTCGCGAGGGAATGGATGAAATGACCCGCCCCGCAACCGACGTCCAAAATCACGGACTTCGGGGGAAGGTTCAAGTCTTTCACGATGTCCGCGGCCTGTCCGGCCGCGTCCATCTCCGGCTCCCTTCCGAAAGCCCTGGCTTCGCAAAGCTTTTTCAATGAGCTCGAACTCTCCCAAATGTTCAGGCGCGGATTGGGTATCACGAATCGCTCCCCGGAATTTCGGACCTTTTTCTTACGCGCGGACCTCCCCTTATTCCATTTTTATATCCGAAAATCGCCGGCTTTTCAAGCTTGTCCGTTTGGCCAGAAGTCTTTT
>JAITKT010000356.1 GCA_031278225.1 Deltaproteobacteria bacterium | reverse complement strand
CCCCTGACCTTACCCCCCAAGGACGGAATGCTCCGGGAGTCCCTGGAGGCCTTCCTCGACAAAAGACTCGTCGATTTTCCCGAGTTTCTGGTCGCGAACCTAGGTCACGCGAGGCTTCTTCTGGACCTTCCCCATCCGGTCCGGGTCTTCGCGGACAACGCCATCCCCGTCATGAACCACCTGGCGGCCAACGCCCTCTTCGAACAGGGCTTCTCCGCCGTGACGCTCTCGGAGGAATGCGACGCCGACACCTTCAGGTTTTTCAACATGTCCAAACTCGCGGGGGGAAAATATCTCTTTTATTTTTCGGGAAAACCCGCGGTCTGCACCTCCAGGATGCGACCGAGCGCCTCGAAGGACCCCTTCGTCAGCAACAAGGGCGAGTCCTTCTCCCTCCTGTGGCACGAGGAGGAGTACTCGACGCTTCATCCCACGACGAGGTATTTTTTGAGTTCAATCTACGACAAGGAGTTTTCCCCCGACATCCTGGGCTTCATCATGGACCTGCGTCACGAGGAAAACCCCATAGAACTGGGAAGGGCCCTGATGGCCGCCGTCCGGGAAGGCGAAACCTTCAAAAAATCCCCCCTGGGCTACCGAACCGAGCTTCAGCCCCGCGGACCCTGACGCCGCCCGCCCGGGAAAAGCCCCTCGGGAGAGCCCGCCGGGGAGTCGGAAAGACGGCCCCGGGGAGGCGAAACGGAGAAAAGACGAAACATGACGAACCGGCCCGAAAACAAGTTCCGGGAAAGACTGAAACTCATGGCGAGACTCAGGAAAAAGCTTAAAAAAATCTTTAAGCCGAGACTGAAATATCGCGTCGGGAGAAAGGCCCCCAAAGACTGAGAGCTCTCTGTTCGGGCGTCTCGGGCGTTTCCGGCGTTTCCGGTTTTCGACCTCGAAATCCCCTTCGATTCCGGGGCTCCCAGAGCGGGAGAGCGGGGTTCGGGACCGAAAATCCCCCGTCCCGGAACGGCGGGCGGCGAGCTTCCCCCGCGATTCCGGGGGTAAGTCCCCGGGCGGCGATTGGTGGGGGGGGGGGGGGGGGGGGCGTCGGGGATTTCGGCCGTCGGAAAAGGAAAACTCCCGCGGGATGACGGGCTCCCTCGGGGTTTTTTTTCGCTCGGATTGCGCGGGGATAAGTTTTCCCGGGCGTCGCCCGCCGCTCGCGCGGGGGGTTTCCGGGGGGCGAATCGATCGGGGGAAGGGTCGGGGCCGAGTCCCTCCGGTTCCGAATCCCGTTTCGATTGTCAGACGCTCCCCGGTTCCCGCCGGCGGGCGCGGGTTCGGGAAACGCGAACGCGTCGGGCGGTTCCGGGCGATGAGGTTCCTCTTCGGGAAGACCCCCTCGCCTCCCGCGACGATCCCGCGGGACGGCACGTTTCCCCGGGCGTTTCGGAACTCGCGATTTTTTGGGTTTCGTTCCCGTTCCGGCGGCCGTTCCGGTTCCCGGTCCGGGTCTTTCGGGTTTACGCGCGGCGGTCATGTTTGTTCCCCTTCCGTTGTCCGGGTGATTGCCATGGCGCCGGGGCGGGCCGTTCCCGTCTTCCGCGGGCGTACGCCGCGTCCCTTGGCGGCGATGACCAACCCGAACGCCGTTTCGTTTCCGACGCGGCTGACCCCGTCCGCCGGAACGGAGCCGTCGGAGTCGCGAAATTCTTTCCCGCGACGAATCTTTTGGAGATGTCGCGCGGTCTTTTCCCGGCTCTTTGCCCGCGAGGCTCTTGTCGCCGCCGCGGTCGCGAATCGTTCGTCCGTTCCCGACGGCGCGTTCCCCCGGGCGGCCCCCGATTTTTGAATGGCCCGCCGATTACGACGAAATCCTTTCGTCGATGGACACCGTCGCCCAATCGAACGCCAATCGCGAAAGTTCCGCTTTCGGATTGTTCGGCCGCGAAAACGACGAATTCGCTTTCGGGCGCGGATTCGTCCGCCGCGGTTTCTTCCGTCGAATCGGTTACGTAAAGGCCAGAGCCACGTCCCACTGATTTTTGATTTCGCGCTGATTGTTTTTTATGTGCTCCGGACCGTTCTCCCGCGGGTAGCCGTTCGCGAAGCGCAAGAATATCCGTATCGTATCCTGACGATATGGATCCTCCGTTTCCGAGAGACCCGGAAGTTCCTCTCACCCCGGTATCGCCGGCGCCTCCTCCAACGTCCGCGCCGGAGGTCCCGGATTTTTCGGCCATTTGGATTTTTCGATTTCCCGGTTTCTCGCCCGTTCCCGTTTCAATTTCCGCGGACGTTCCGGTTCCGGTTTTCGGTCCGGGTCTTGGTTCGCGTTTTGGTTCGGGTTTTGGTCCTTTGTGTCCCGCGCGTCAGACATGGGGTCTTCCCTCCTTGACGCAATCCCAATCGGGCGGTTTGTGTCGGTCATTCCACGGTTGGTTTCCGGTGACTTCGAAACCTTCGGATTCGCGCGCGAATTCATAACCGTCGTCGACGGACGCCGTCGCTCGGGCCGCGCTCCCGTAGCGAAAGTTCCGCTTTCGGATTGTTCGGCCGCGAAAACGACGAATTCGCTTTCGGGCGTGAATTCGTCCGCCGCGGTTTCTTTCGTCGAATCGGTTACATAAAGACCAGAGCCACGTCCCACTGATTTTTGATTTCGTGCTGATTGTTTTTTATGAACTCCGGACCGCGTTCCCGCAGGTAGTCGTTCGCGAAATTTACGAATAACTCTATGAACTCCTGGCGATATTGATCCTTCATTTCCGAGAGACCCGGAAGTTCCTCCCACCCCAGTATCGCCAGCGCCTCCT
>JAITKT010000319.1 GCA_031278225.1 Deltaproteobacteria bacterium | reverse complement strand
GGCATCGCGATTTTCCCCGCGCTTTGACGGTTATGTTTTTTTCACCCGCGAAACACGCCATCGGGCAAACCCTTTCTTTTTTCCCGAGGCGACGAATCCCGCTCGTCCGAATTCTTTCGGGGCGAACGACCCGATTCGCGGCGGTCCGTCCCCGGGATCCCGAATCGGCGTCCGACGCGAACCTCGCGGAGGCGAGGCTGAACCCGGGAAGGCGTTTTCGGATTGGACCCGCGCCAAACGACCCCGGTGAAATCAAGGGAGAACGGAGTGGATTTTCGGCCCGGGAGCGGAAAGGAAAGGCGAAATGAATTTTCGCGGCGCCGCGATTGCCGCGTCGGCCGAGGGAAGCGGGCGGGCGATCCCCGACGAACCCGCGGCGGGCCATGATCCCGACGCCATTTTCGCGACCCGGCGTCGCCTCGTTTCGTCAAAGTTTTTTTTCGCCGGATTGACGCCGGAAACAAAGAAACGGCGGCTTTTGTTCGCGCTCCTATTTATTGACGTTTCGAAACTTTTCGGTCGACCGGCGGGCTTTCGCGCCGTCCGTTGACATTTCGCGTTTAATCGCGTATACGTTTCGTGATGAAGGGATTTAGTAGCGCGCGACGCGCGCGTTTTCGCGCGTCGGGGCGAGCGGTTTTTTTTCGTTCGCGAACGAGCCGCGCGCCCTCTCGAGTCCGAAACGCGAGCCCCGTTCGACTTTCCGCGCGTCCGTCGACCCGCGGCGCCTGATTTTCGCCCCGGGCCGCGGCGCCGACCTTCCGCGACTCCGCTCCCCCCTCCCTCTCCCCCCGCGCTCGCGACGACGGACTTTCCGTTTTTCCCGGTTTTCCGAAAAAGGCTTTCATTTTTAAAAAAACCGCGCCGGGTTCCAAGGAGAACGACATGACCGACGAGACCGGGACGGCCGCCGTCCGCGCCGGGGACGAAACCGCTCCCGAAGAGTTTTTCCCCGATCAAAACACCCAATCCACCATGCTCATCCCCCTCTACGGCAGGGCAATCGCCGGCGCGAGGTTTCCGGACATTCTCCGGGATCCGGACGCGGAACGAATCGTCAAGACCGTGAAGTACGATTTTTCCAAGATTTCGGCCCGATACGGGGAGGAGTACGCCTCGGTGTCCTGCCTCGCCCGAGCCCTGCGCTTCGACGAAAGAGCCCTCGAATTCGCGAAAAAACATCCGGACGCGATCGTCGTGAACCTCGGGGCGGGACTCGACAACACCTTCGCGAGGATTGACAACGGGAGGATGACGAATTACAACGTCGATCTCCCGGACGCCATCCGTTTCAGGGAGCGTTTCATCCCGCCCTCGGAACGCTCCCGGGACATCCCCCGCTCCGCCTTCGATTACGGTTGGCTGGGGGAGATCGATTCCCCGGGGAAGGCGGTCTTCGTCATGTCGGGAGGATTCTTCTGTTACTTCCCCGAAAGCGACCTGAAGGAACTCGTCGGGAAGATCGTCGGGCGCTTCGAAACCGGGGAACTGATCTTCGACATCTGTTCCCGGAAGGGCATGAAGATCGCGAACCGCATGGTCGAGGAGTCCGGAAACCTCGGGGCCCGGATGCGGTTCGCCGTCGACCGGGCCGAAGACCTCCGGGATTGGTCCCCCGGGCTCGCGAGAGTCGCGGTCGAGCCCTTTTTCGGGAAGCTTTCGAGGCACAAAGGCTTTAAGCTCAAAACCCGGTTTTTGACTCGGGCGGCGGACCTTCTCGGGCGGGCCAAATTCGTGAGGATTCTTTGGGGAGAAAAGGGGTCCTGACCGGCGAGGGGGAGAGGACGGAGACGCGCGGGGGCGCGGGAGCCGGGGCGGAACGCGGGGGGCCGCGGGGGGCGGCGCGCTTTCCCGCTCCGCCCCTTTCGCCCCCTCCGGAAACCCGGGGCCCCCTCCCCGCGAAGACCCCCGCGCCCGGACCCGAAAATATCCCGGACGGTCGGGGGTTTCGGGGGGCAGGGCCTGTCCCTGCCGCGCGAGGGCCGCGCCCCGCGAAGCCCCGCGGGGGTCGGGTGGCGCGGCGAAGTCCCGGCGGGGCCCGGATCCTCCTTTTCGGACGGCTTTCGGGGGGTCCGGCGGGAGACGCCCCGGTTTGACATCGGGGGCCCGTTTCAGTAAAATTCATAAGTTCGGGCATCCGCCCGCGCCCCGCGGACGTCCGCTTTCCATCGACGGGCTTCGGTCCGCGTCGCGAAGGCGGGCGCGAGCCCGACGACAAGCCCCGGGCCCGGGGCTCTTTTTTACCCCGGACATCGATTTCCCCAAGGAGGTCCGGCGGGGGACGACCCCTCCGGAAGAAAACCCATGAAACAGACTTACCAGCCCCACAATGTCAGAAGAAAGCGCACCCACGGCTTTTTGGTGAGGATGCGCACCAAGGGCGGACAGGCCGTCATACGCAGGCGCAGGGCAAAAGGGCGCAAAAGACTGTCCGTGTGAGGCGGCCCCCGTGGACTTTCCCGAAGACGACGACAAAAGGGCGCGGGTGCCCGCGAGACCGAAGCTCTTCGCTTACCCCAAGTCCCACAGGCTGCTCAAGAGAAACGACTTTCTGAGGACCAGGCGTCACAAGGTCAAGATTAAGGTCAATTTGGGCCCCTTCACGGCCTACGTCTTCAAAAACGCCCTCTCCCTGAACCGCCTGGGCGTCATAGTGACCAAGAAGTCCGGGAACGCCGCGGTCCGCAACAGGTTGAAAAGGGAGGCGCGGGAGTTTTTCAGGCTCCATGACCCCGGCTGGACCAAGGGCGCGGACCTGCTGTTCGTGGCCTCGACCCTCGGAAAATACGACCCCGCCCTCCGGGAAAAAGGGAAAAAGACCGGAAAAGCCCCCCGGAATCCGGCCGGAAAAGCCCGCCCGACCACCGGGGGCCGCTCCCCCCGCGAGTCGAATCCCCCCGAAAAAACCCCCGCCCCCGCGAAAACCGGGCGGCACCCGTCCCCCGGGGCCCCGTCGGGGCTCCGGAACCCCGGCTATCCCCGGAAGCTCGGGGACGCCATTTCCCGGATCGTGAGGACGGGGGACGTTCCCCCGCCGCTTCCCGGGGAAGGGAGAAGGGACCGGAAGAAGGCGAAGGGACGAGCGGCCCGGAATGACGCCGGGGGCGGGGCCCCGGACAAAGCGGGGAACAAAACGGGAAACCGGTTTGGCCGCGCGCCCGGCCGCCGGCCCGGGAACTCCTCCCCCCAGGAAAAACCCGACCGCGGGGACGACGGCGCGGGTTGAAAAGGGGGACGGCGTCGGGGAAAGCTTTGGAAAAGACACGACCCCTTCGGGACATCGGCGCGCGCGTCATGAGGATCCCCGGCCTTTTGGCTCTGGGGGTCATACGTTTTTACAGGAGGTTTTTGTCGCCCTTAAAACCCCCGATGTGCCGCTTCGTTCCCACCTGCTCCGCGTACGCCGTCGAGGCCGTCAAGGTCCACGGCTTTTTGAAGGGCTCCCTCCTCGCCGCCTGGAGGATCCTCCGTTGCAATCCCCTTTGCGAGGGCGGACTCGATCCGGTTCCCCCCGCCGGGGCATGGCGGAAGCCCGGGGACCCGGAAGCCCCGAAAGCCCCCGGGCCAACCGAATCCCCCGGTCCGTCCCGCCCCGCGAGGTCTTTTTTTCGGAGGGAAGCCCCGGGAAGGGGATCTCTTCCTCCCGGACCCCGCGGTCGCCCCCGCGCGGGAAAACCCCCTTTGACCGGACCCGCCTTCCGCCGCCCCGGAATCCCCGCCCCCGCGACCCGCCCCGCGGTTTTTCATCCTTCCGGACGGGCGCGCTCCCCGGTCGCGCCAAGCTCCCCGAAGTCAATCCGGAAAGCCCCGAACGCGTTTCGGGAAAACCCGGGACGGCCCCCGAAAAACGAAGACCAATCGTGAAACCCCTTGACGAGCCCCGAAGAAGCGAGCCCCGAAGAAACGAGTCCCGAAGAAACGAATCCCAAACGAAACGAAGACCGAAGGAAAAAATCCGGGGGTTGCCGGAAAAAAACGAAAAATTCGGATTTGTCCCCCGCTCCGACGGAAACGGACGGTTTTTTAAATCGGGGATTTCGGGGGATGTTCGGCGGCTCCGTTCGCTCCCGCGCGTCCCGCGCGTTCTTTTTTTTCTCTCTTTCGCTCCGTCGTTTTTTTCGCGGCGTTTTTCCCGGATGTTCCCCGGACGATTGACCGACGCCCGACGGACGATCGACGGACGATCCTCCCGATGATCGACGGCCGATTGCCGGACAATCGTCGTCCGGTCTTTCGGGTTTTCCGCGGCCGACGTTTTTTCCCGGTTTCCCGGTTTTTTTCGGCTTTCCGGTTTTTTAGTGTTTTCCCTCCATGACCCGCGCGAGGGGGGTTTTTTTGTTTTTGTCGCGGCGCCGCCGCTTTTTTCCGACCCCCGCGGGGGTTTTGATTTTCCGGGCGGGAAAGAAAACGCGGCCGCGCGGGGAGACCGGGTGCCTTCGGGGTCCAAAAGGAATTTTTAGATGGAAAGACGAGTGATAGTCACCATGCTGGTGATGATGGGATTTTTCGTGGTCGTGAGTTACCTCTATCCCCTCATCTTTCCGCCGCCTCCCGCCCAAGTCGCGAAAACCGGGGTCCCCGCGGCACCGGAGGCGGGAGCCATGACCGGCGAACCCCTGCCCCGCGCGGAGGGAGCGGTCGCCGACGCCCCGGCGGGAGCCCTGACCGGAACGCCCGAGGGGACGGAATCCTCTTCCCTCGCCCCCGGGGCGCCGACCCCGACGACCCTGCCGGATCGACCGACTTCGCCCGCCCCGCCCGCCCAACCGACCCCCGCGGCAATCGAGGAGTTCGGGGAGGCGACGGTGGACACGCCTCTCTTCCGGGCGGTCTTTTCCGAGGAAGGCGGAAGGCTCAAGAGTTTCAAACTCAAGAGATACGACAGTTACAAGATCGACCCCGACCTCCCGGCCGGCCCCCAGGAGCTCGTGAACGCCCCCGCGAACAATCCCGCGGACAATTACCCTTTCAATCTGGTGTACTCGGGACGGGGGACGGCCCAGGAGGATTTGAGGGGCCTGAGGTTCGCGGCGGACAAAAAGACGCTGGACCTCGCGGGGCCCGGGGGAACGGGGACCTTGACCATGACCGCGGTGACCCGTTCGGGACTCACGATAACCCGGGTTTTCTCCTTTGACTCCGGGAGCTACCTCGTGCGCCAGAAGGTGACCCTCGCGAACCAAGGGGCCGGGTCCTACGACGGGACCATGGGGATGATGATTTATTCCTGGCCCTACTCCAGGCAGCAGAGCCGTTACAACGCGGTGGCCGCCTACGCGAACGGATCCCTTTACTCGGAGACCGTGGACGACGCGAAGGAAGAGCTCGCGGACATCGGTCGGGCGAATTCGGCGAGTTTCCTGGGCTACATGGACCAGTATTTCCTGTCCGCGTTCCTCTTCGGGGGGGACGCCGAGTCGCCGGTTCCCGGGGGAAACCCCGCGGTTCCGGGTTTTTCCGCGGACGAGATGGCCGGAAACGGGATAAGGCTCGGGGCGCACCGGCCCCTGCGACTCACCCCGGGGTCTTTCGCGGAATTCGATTTCGACGTTTACTACGGACCCAAGGACAACGTTTATTTGAGGAAGGCCGGGCACAACCTGAACAAAAGCGTGGACCTCGGGTGGTTTTCGGTAATCGCGATCCCCCTGGGATGGCTCCTGAGGCTCGCGTACGGTTTCGCGGGGAACTACGGGGTGGCCATCATTCTCGTGACCATCCTCATAAAGCTCCTTCTCTGGCCCCTGACCGCCAAGAGCTACCGTTCCATGAAGGCCATGCAGAAGCTCTCCCCGCAGATTAAGAAGATCAGGGAAAAACACAAAAACGACCCCCAGACCATGAACAGGGAGATGATGCAGCTCTACAAGACCTTCAAGGTCAGTCCCCTGGGCGGCTGTCTTCCCATGATCCTCCAGATCCCCTTCTTTTTCGCGTTCTACAGGGTCCTCGACTACGCCCTGGAACTCCGGGGAGCCCCCTTCGTGCTTTGGATAACCGACCTCTCCGCCCCGGACAGGCTCTTCCATTTCAACGTCAGCATTCCCCTCGTGAGCCAGCCCACCGGCATCCCGGTTTTGACCCTGCTCATGGGGGCCACCATGATCTGGCAGCAGAAGATGACCCCGACCATGGGGGATCCCATGCAGGCCAAGATCATGATGTTTCTCCCGCTCATCTTCATCGTGGCTCTCCTGAACATGCCTTCCGGGCTGGTCCTCTACTGGCTGGTCAACAACATCCTCTCCATCTTCCAGCAAAAACTCATAAACCGGCCCGACGGGAAGAAGACGGCCGCGGTCGCCGCGACGGCGGGCAACGGCGGAAAAGGGAAAAAATAGCGGGTGACGCCATGGCTCTAGTGGAATTCGAGGGCAAGGACACCGAGGAAGCCATCAATCTCGCGGCCGGCCGCCTGAACGTGCCGCCCGAGCGGCTCGTCTTCACCATCGCGAGCACCGGCCACAAGGGCCTTTTCGGATTCGGGGCCAAAAAGGCGAGAATCCTCGTGGACATCGAGAACAGCGCCGGCTGGGAACTGAGGGATCCCCCTCCCTCCCCGGACGACTCGCCCGCCGAAAAGACCGCCGTCCCCTCCCGGGCGGAACGGGACCGGGGAAAAACCCCTTCCGCCGACCCCGGCAAAATCCCGGACAAGCGGGGCAAACCCGCCGGGAAAGCCCCCGAAGGGAAGGGATTGGAAGCCGGGGGATTCGAGGGGAAAGGATTCGACGGGAAGGCATCCCCGCGTTTTTCCGGCGCCGGGGGAAGTTTCGCTCCTTCGGTGGGGACGCGGACGGCGCCTCCCGCCACCCCTCCCGGACGGGGAATTTCGTCCGGGCGGACGAGGGAAGCGCCGAAAGGGGAAAAAAGAGGGGATTCGGCCCGGGACGCCGGGGCGGAAGCGGGAGTCGCGGCCGGACCGGAACGCCCGCCGGATTGCCGTTTCGATTCCCGTCCGGACTCTCGATCGGACTTTCGATCGGACTTTCGATCGGACTTGGGGCAAGACCCGGGGCAAGACCCGGGGAAAGACCTTTGCCTCAAAGAGGACGCCTCGGGAAAAGAGGGTCCCGAAAAGGGGAAAAGAGCCGATTCCGGGGAGGGACGGGGGACGCGCCCCCCGGGAAAACCCAAGGGTCCCGCTCGGGGCCGCGAACCCCGGGGACCCCGGTCCCGCGAAGACTTCGGGGACGCGAAAGAAGGAAACGTTTCCGGGGCGCTTCGGGAGGAATCCCCCGAGCGTTCCCCGACGCGGCGGGGGCCCGACAAAGCCGCCGCCCGAAAGTCTTCGGCGCCGGCGGTCCCTCAAACGGCCCGGGAAGGGGACCCCCCCCTCCTTCCCGCCATGTTCGAGGCTCAGGACAGACTCTTCGGTTCCTGGAAAGAGGAAGGTTTCGGACCTGAGGATCTGGGCGAATACGGAATTCTTCTCTCCGAGGGCGAGAAAATCATTCTTCCCAAGCCCATAACCCCCTTTCCCCGGGGTAAGACGACGAATGTCCCTCTTCCCCCCATTGGCGAAAAGGCCCCGGAGGTTCTGAAAAACATAATCGGGCTCATGGGCTTTTCGGCGGAGACGGAATCGACGGCACACGAGGGAAGACTCGTCCTCACCCTTGTCGGGGGGGACAGCTCCCTTCTGATAGGCCGCAGGGGAGTGGGTCTCGACTCTTTGGAGCTTCTCCTGAACAAAATCATCAGGGAGGACCGCCCCGGGGACGCCCCGGAGGGGTTCGGGGAAGAGTTCCGGAACGACGGGGACGACGCGGACGATCCGAACGACCCCGACGACGCGGACCTTTCGGACGAAAGGGAAGAACGGGACGAAAGGGACGAAGCGGACGACCCGGACGTGGGGGAGCGGGAAGAATCCCCCCGGGACCCCGGGGAACGCTCCGACGGGGAGACCGGGGAAAAAGAAGCCGGGGACGGCCCGGGCCCTCTCCCTTTCCCGACGCGCCCGAGAATCGTCGTGGACGCCGAGGACTACAGGGCCAGAAGGCATTTGGGCATCCTCGTCAAGATTCTCGCCATGGCCTCTCGGGCCGTGACCACCGGGAAGCCCCAGGGCATCCCCCAGCTCACCAACCCGGAAAGACGGGTGGTGCGCGTCGTGGTGAAACAGCTGAAGCTCGTCGGCATGACGACCCAAGGGACCGGGGCTCTCAAGAATATCACCATATTCTCGACGAAAGAGAAGTGAAAAAAGCGGAAACGTTTTGTTCGGGTCGCGTCTTCGTTCGAAACGCCGGCCGGGGCCGCGGTGCCGGTTTTTTCCCCTGAAAAACGGACGCCGGAATGGGGCGGGTCGGAAACCCGGAAAGACGCCGGGGAAAGGAAACGGCCGGTTCGGGGTCGCGAGGTTTTCGGGATTTGAAGCCCGGGCCGGGTCGCGGGACCAAACCTTCGAGGGGAGAGGGCGGGACCGCCGGGGAAGCGCGAACCCGAAAAAATCTTCGGAGAGTTTCGCGGGAAAAAGGTCGGGAAATATTATTTTCCGGTCCTCCGGGGTCTTGACGGTCGCTTCCTTATGTGTCTTAATGACGGGAAATCATGTCGGAATGCCTCAAGGGCGTTCCGGAGCCGCGGTCGATTCGTTTCGCGGGAAAATTGTCGGAAAAAAATATTTAATTGTCTTGTTCGCGGTAACGGAACAAGATACACTTTCGTAAGGTAATGCCCGGGGCGTTCCTTCCTTTTTTTTCGATCGTCGTCGTCCGGCCGACGGTCGTTCAGTCGACGACCGAAGCGTCGTCG
>JAITKT010000145.1 GCA_031278225.1 Deltaproteobacteria bacterium | reverse complement strand
CTCCCGTTGGCATGCCTCGGGAAGCGTGCCGGACGAGGAGAGTTATGCGCTATCGATTTCCTCGAAGAGCCATCAACACTTTGAAGATCAGAATGCAAAACCCCCCCCTAAAAAAAGGGGAAAAGGGGGTCAGAGGCTTAGCCGAATCAGCCAAAACCGTAAAAATTATTTTCCCGTGCCTTATTGAGAAAATTTCTCAATAAAGGAGTGTGATTTCATTCAAAAAATTCATCTCTTGTGCAAAACTCTCATTTTTGGGTCTCGTTCAATCAAAATTTCGTCGGTTTCTTCTTTTGTCGTCTCTCATAAGCCGCGATTCTCAATGCGTTACACGCAAGGGCTTTGCATGCGACGCGATGGTTCGCCTTTTTGACCCTCTCGCCCGCAACCGTTTGAGTCCGCGTTTTCGAGCGAAAACCGAGTTCGCGGCTTCCGCGCCGCTTCGCTTACGCCACAACCTTTTGAATTCCGGAGTGTCCCGGTGTTTTCTTCTCCCGGCAATCCCGAGCGTCTTCTCGTTGTGGAAGATGCCCGCTTTCCGCTTCCCGATGTTCACGGGACATTTGTCGCGACGGGGACAGCCGGGGCAAGTGTTGAAGTCGAAAACCGAGACATGACCGGTTCCTTTCCCGTTCGCGCCGGTTTCGGCTTTTTGTCCCGAGGGGCGGCGCGGGATTTTACCGTCTTCGTCTTTTTTGAAGTCAGCCGGACCGATGTCCGTCGACTCTCGCGTTTCCCCGGCTTCCGGGCTTACCGGGGAAGAGTCGTCCCGCGAGCCTTTTTTCGTTGACCGGGACGGGGACGGGGAGCTCAATGCCCCGGGCCGCGGCGTATTCGACGTTCTCGTCGCCTTCGCGGGCGGTGTCGGCGACAATCACCGAAGGAGTCGCGCCCTTCTTTTCCAAGTCGTCGCCGGCCGCCTTCACCGCTTCGCCGTCATGTTCGCGAGCTCCTTCCGCGGACGCGCGCATTATCGGCCGAAGCTTCTTTTCCGCCCCGACGCTCCTCTCGGGGTCGAATGTTTCCGCGATCCGCGCCCGCGTCTCGGTTCCCTCGCGGTCCGAATGCGACGCGTCGGGATCGGAAGGATTCCGGAGAGAGTCGGAAGGCACTTCCAAGGGATCTTTAAGCTCGGCGTTCGATGGGCCGCGAGTCGGAGGCGGGCTTGATGACGCGGTGCCCGTCAAGAACTATTACTAGGAGACGATGAGACCGCGGGGCGGAGACTTTCTCGTCGTTCTCGAACGTCCTGACCGGCGGCGGCATGTCCGCGGCCAATGTTTTGATGACAGTCGCCCGTTCGCCGGGCCTCGAGTGTCCGAAGACGCCATGGCCCGATCTTTCTTTCGAATACTTGGGCGCGGACCTTGTCGTCCATTCCGGAAAAAGCTTCGGGATTGACCTTCCGAAGATTCCGAGGGAAACGCCCGGTGGTCTTGAAGAAAATGCCCCTTCCGGAAAGGAGTTTCATGTCGCTCCCGAAATGAACCGAATCCAATCCGACGCGAGAGGTGTCGACGTCATGCGCCTCGACCAATATCCGCGTCAAGTTGTCGAAAAAGCCGGGTCCGGGTTTTTCTCCCGTACCTTTTCCTTGAATCCCCAAAACGCGCGACGGGACACGTGGACGTACTCGTCGGCGTTGTTGTCGAGGTGAAGGGCGTACCGATGCATTCAGTTGAACGCCAAATTATGAACGGTTCCCGGTCGGTGAGATTGAAACCGTCTTGGAGGATCATTAGAGCCATCGAAATATTGACATCCTTGCCGGGCCTTCCGTTATTGAGCTCGAAAAGCCTCTTGCCCGCCTCGTCCCCCGGGATGCGCGGGAACACATTCTCCCCGAATGTATGTGGCCACCCGTTGAGAAGGAGGGCTATCTTCTTCTCGCGTTCCTTGCCGTAACAGGGGTCAAAGAGCGGGTTGGGCCGTACGTTCGCGGAGGCATGACACATGGCAATCTCCCATGGGTTCACTGATTTTGATGGTATTTTATAACTTATACCCTCCTTTGTCCTATAAAAAAAGCGCTTTAATGCGATAAGACGAAAAAAATATTTATAAGCCTATCATTTTATCATTTTTACTCTATCTTAATCCAAATTTGACTGACCGTGAAACCGGCTTCACGCCTTTTTGCACTTCGATCTTGTTTGACAAAATCAAACAAAACGGGTATATTGGGCTCAATTTAGGTTTTTGGCGGAGACAACCTTTTTTCGCGCTCGCCAAATTCGGGCAAATCAGACTCACCGCATGCCGCATCGTCCGGGGTAACGGCACGCGAAAAAATCGCCGGCTTGGATGCGGAGGACAGAAAGTCATAGATGTAATTCAATCAAGATTCGGATATGGAATGTAATGCAAAAGACATCCAATAAAAACAACGCGCCGAACAACAAACCGATCGATTTTGCGAGGGTGCGAAATTCGATGCTTTGCGTTGTGCTTAAAAGATTGGCATGTTTATTACTCTCTCTCTATCTCTCTCTAAGGAGGGGAGCGCATAGAAACATAAATACTTCTTTGAACCGCAAGCTTCTCTCCTTGTCCGACAGGGAGGGATTTTTTTTAACCCGGTATAATCGGTTTTCCGTTTATGCCGGGTTTTTTTGTTTTATGATTGCGCGCCAACGAAGGCGCCTGCTTCACAGCTTGCCACGCCCGAGTTCAACTTAAACCCCCGGGCTTTAAACAGTTCAGGTATTCCTCGTCGTATTTCTTCAAAACTGAAAGCTCTGG
>JAITKT010000139.1 GCA_031278225.1 Deltaproteobacteria bacterium | reverse complement strand
GGCATCGGTGCCAAGGGCCCGAACATGCCCCGGGACAAACGCGCGAGAGTGGTCGGGGTCCGGGACAAGATGGCCGGGAAGGACGCGCGGCCGCGCGGCGGAGAGCTTGGAGACGGGTCCGTGAATCGCACCCCGCGCGACGCGCCGGGCCGGCGAGCACTGCTTCCGGGAGCGAGAGTAGTGATTCGGGACGGATCGTCGCGACGCGAGATCCCGGTCCCGCCGGCACCGTCACATGCTTTTTACGTTCATGGCCCATCCGTTTGGCGACAAACCGCGTCGACCGCGCGGTATCAAAGCGGACTAGCCTCCCGGGCCGGCCCCGTTCACCGAAGTCCCCCCCCGCGCCAACGGATGATTGCCGCGAGGCCGTCGTCGAAGTCCGGAACGACCGGCCGATGAGCCGCGCGGGAACCGGCGCTTGCCGGAAAGGGCCCCGCCGGATTCCGACCGGTGGGCTTGTGAAGGTCATAATCCGGCCGGTCTCGCGAAAAGTCGGGGAGGCGTTCGAAAAGGCCAAACATTCGCCGATGAGCGCGAGCAACGCATTACGCGGCCATTCCAAGACAAAAGTCGAAATGCTTTTGAGCGCGGGGGGCCGTGAAGCCCCGCCGGGGCAAAAGATGTCATCCTGAAAAGTACTTTGCAATGCCAATATTTTCGGCATGGGCTCTTTTCGATTTGTCAATAAATTCCCTTTACGGAACATTTTCCAAATACGCGCTTTGCGGGTAAAATGACGAATGATTATCGGACGAACCCTGAATTTTTTTAAAATTCGCTCGTTTCCTAGATGACGTCCGGACCGGAGGAACGTTGATTTCATGTCTTCGGCGGTTTTCCATGGCTTTTGGGGCGTTTTTCGAGGTGTTTTGACCGACTTTTTCCCAAGAGTTCGACGGATTTCCGGGCATTGTCCGGAGTGGCCGATTGCCGGCGAATCGGTCGCGAAGAGTCGAGAGACGCCCTCCCCCGGGGGGAAGCGAAAACGTCGGCATGATTGTGAAGGTTTCCCAAAAAAGCGAAGACCGGAAGGCGAGGGCAAAAAGACAAGGTCATGACGCCAATCCCGAAACGGCCGGCTCCCCAAAAAAGCCTAACGCCATTCGCGAGGGGGCTTTTCGGGGTTTAAGGGGGAATTCGCGAATAAGTGTCCCCGGGTTTTTCGTCCGCCCCGGGGCGTTGGCCGACTCCGTCGCCCGGACGCGCGTCCGGACTCGCCGAAAGATGACGCGCGGGAAGATTCGGGTAACGCCTTTCGCTCCCGGGACGCGAAAGTCGTCCGCCGCGGAGGCTTGGACCGCCGGGCGGAAATTCCCGCGAACGCGGTCATCGATTCGGAAAACCCTCGGGTGACGTAAAAGAGTGTCGGGGAACCCCGCGGTTTTCGAAAAAAGACGCCCGGGTGCGGGATTGGTTGCGCGTCCGGGTAACGTCGTTTTTCCGTCTTCCGGGTTTTCCGGGCGGCTTTCCGCGGCTTTTTCGGGTCTTTTCGGGGTCTTTTCCGGGACAATTCCCGCGGTCTTTCGGGCCCTTCCCGGCGCGGTTTTTCGGGCTTCGGCGGACTCCCGGCGCTTGTCCGGGGAGGTGGGAAATTTCCGACGATAATTTATAAACACCGAATTATGAAAGAGTTATCGTTGCGGGAGGGGCGACGGCGTTCTCGGGCCCGGACTCGTCTAAAGTTGTCCGATTTTCCCTTACCCGTCAAAACCGACGCGTTTCGGGGGCCGTTCCCGGGCGCCCCGGCGAATGATTTCACGAATTCGAGGCGTTCCGCGGCGTTTGAGGCGAGAATTTTAATTATTGACCGGGAGTATTGTTTTTTTTATAATGAACCCCGTAAAGTCAATTTCCAAACGGTCATATTTTGCGATCCACACGCGCCGGGACCGGAGTCTTGAAAGGCGCACGTACCGGCACAGCGACGCGGCCTTCGGACCATCCCTGTTCATGATATGTTCTCGGATAACCTGGATAACGTGTCAAGATATCACTCATTTCTTCATGGAGGATCAAGATGGACCCTGTCATTCTCTCCAGGCTGCAGTTCGCCCTGGCCACGATTGTCCATTTCTTTTTTGTTCCCTTGACCATAGGCCTGAGCTTCTTCATAGCCATCATGGAGACCCGCTACCTCAGATCCGGGGACGAAAAATACAAGCTTCAGGCCAAGTTCTGGGGCAAAATCTTTCTAATCAACTTCGTTTTGGGGGTGGTCACCGGCATCGCCCTGGAGTTCCAGTTCGGAACCAACTGGGCCTTGTATTCCAAATACGTGGGGGACATTTTCGGTTCTTTGCTGGCCATCGAGGCCACTTTGGCCTTCTTCCTGGAGTCCACCTTCATAGCGGTGTGGGCCTTCGGTTGGGAGAGGATTCCGAAAAAACTGCACTGCGTTTCCATCTGGCTCGTGGCCTTCGCCGGGACCATATCGGCCCTGTGGATACTCCTCGCCAACGGGTTCATGCAGCATCCCGTCGGCTTCAGGGAGGAGGAGGGAAGGGCGGTCCTCGAGTCTTTCGGGGCGGTCCTGACCAATCCCTACGGCTGGATGATGTACGTTCACACCGTGTTCGGGGCCTTCATCCTCACGGGCTTCCTGGTCATGGGAATCTCCGCCTGGCACTTCTACTTCGGTAAAAACAGGGAATTTTTTCACGTCTCCTTCAGGTTGGGCTCCACCTTCGCCGTGATCTTCTCCATCCTC
>JAITKT010000100.1 GCA_031278225.1 Deltaproteobacteria bacterium | reverse complement strand
AGGAGGCCACGGCCCTCACCAGCTTTTCCTCGTTGAAGGCCCAGAGGTCCTCCAGGCTCCCCCCGCCCCTGGTGAGGACCGCGAGGTCGTGGATGCCCCAAACGTTAAGGTCCGCCAGGGCGTTCGCCATCTCCTCGGCCGCCTCGGCCCCCTGGACCTTGACGGGGTAAAGGCTTATGGCCGCCCCGGGGAAGCGGGCCAGGGCCGTCTTCAGGAAGTCCATGACCGCCGCCCCGTTTTTGGAGGTCAGGAGCGCGACCCTCTTGGGAAACGGGGGGAGGGGCCTCTTCCTGGCCGGGTCGAAGAGTCCTTCCTTGGCGAGCTTGGCCTTCAAAAGTTCGTAGGCCCTCTTGAGGTTCCCTTCCCCCTTGGGCATGAGCTTTTCGACGTTCAGCTGGTACTCGCTCCTCTGGCCGTAGCACCTCAAGACGCCCGTGGCCAGAAGTTTCGCCCCGTTCGTCACGAGGTCCCCGTAAACGGCGGAGCCCGGTCTTTTCCAGAGGACGCTCCTCAAGAGACATTTGTCGTCCTTGAGGTTGAAATAGATGCCCGGCCCGGTCCCCTTGTAGGTTCCGGACACCTCCCCCTCCACCGAGACCCTCCCGAAGGATTCGGCGAGCCGGGCCTCTATGGCGGCGGCGATGGTGGTGGGGGTGTGGGGGGGACGGGTGTCGTCGGACATCCGGGGGGTTTCCTCTCGAAGGTTTTTTCCCGGGCGTCCGGGGCCGGGGGCCCCGGGCGCCCGGGAAATTCCCGCGGCGGGCGCCGGGGCGCGCGGTTTGGCGGCTTCGGGGCGGCGCGAACGCCCGGGGTCGAAAAATTGTTATAATGGCCGGATCGAAGGGCCCCGGACGCGGGACCGGGACGGGATCGCGACGACAGTCGAAATCCCCCGCCCGGGGCCGGATTCCCGCCGCGCCCGATTCCCCGAGAATGGTACACGATTTGAAGCCAAAGGTGAAAGAGTGAAAATTATAAAGTCCGCCCGCGTTTTTTCCGCCGTCCTCTTCCCGATTCTTTTTTCGATTTTTTCGGCGTCGGCGTTTCTCCCGGCCCCGTTCGGCGGGGCGGCCATGGCCGCCCCGCCGACGGGGGACGCCCTGGTCGACGCTTCCATAGCCGAGGCCACGAACCTCATCCCGGCCCTCGCGAGCGACACCTCCTCCTCGGCCGTGACCGGGCAGATCTACAGGGGGCTTTTGAAGTACGACAAGGACCTTAACCTCGTCGGGGATCTGGCCGAATCCTGGGAGGTCTCGGAGGACGGGCTCACCGTTTCCTTCAAACTCAAGAAGGGGATAGTCTGGGAGGACGGGACCCCCTTCACCTCGGCCGATTGCCTCTTCACCTGGAAGCTCATGAGCGACCCCCTGACCCCCACCCCCTACGGGGAGGACTTCAAGCAGATAAAGGAGGCCGTCGCGCCCGACGACCACACCTTCGTCGTCACTTACGGGAGAACCCTCGCGAGCGCCCTGACCGTCTGGGGCTTCAACGTCATGCCCAAACACCTCCTCGAGGGGGTCGACCTCGACTCCAGTCCCCTCGCGAGAAAACCCGTGGGGAACGGGCCCTTCAAGCTGGAGTCCTGGGAAGCGGGCCAGAGAATAATTCTCGCGGCGAGCGAAACCCACGAGAAGGGAAGACCGCCCCTGGACAGGCTCATCACCCTCAACATCCCCGACCCGGCCACCCAGTTGATGGAACTCATGACCGGCCGCCTGGACATGATGGGCCTCACCCCGGACCAGTGGGAAGAGGCGAGGGCCAACCCCGAGCTCGCCGCGGCCTACGATTTTTACCGCTACCCGGCCTTCTCCTACACTTATCTGGGCCTGAACAACAAAGACCCGAGGCTCGCGGACGTCAGGGTGAGGCGGGCCATCAATCACGCCATAGACAAAAAGGAAATACTGGACGGGGTGCTCCTGGGCCTGGGGCAACCCGCGAACGGCCCCTTCAAGCCGGACATGTGGGCCAACAACGTCAACGTCAAACCCTTTCCCCATGACCCCGAGAGGGCCAAAGCCCTTCTGGCCGAGGCGGGCTGGGCCGATTCCGACGGGGACGGCTATCTGGACAGGAACGGACAGAGGTTCTCGCTCACCATTCTCGTGAACCAGGGCAACAAGACCCGGGAGACGGCCGCCCTCATAATCCAGGCCAGACTCAAGGAAGTGGGGCTGGAGGCGAAGATCCGGGTGGTGGAGTGGGCCGCCATGACCAAGGACTATCTCGACAAGCACGATTTCGAGGCCTGCATAATGGGCTGGACCATTCCCCTGGACCCGGACCTGTTCGACGTCTTCAATTCCCGAAAGGTCAACCCCGGGGAATTGAACTTCATAAGCTACTCCAATCCCGAGGTGGACCGGCTCATAGACGAGGCCCGCTTCAATCTCGACAGGTCCGTCCGGAAGGCCGCCCTGGACAGGATCCAGGAGATCTTTTACGAGGACAGCCCCTACGTCTTCCTCTACGTGCCCGACTCGCTCCTGGCCATTTCCAAGCGCTTCGTGGGACCCGCGGTGGCCCCCATAGGCTTGGGCTACAACATTGAAGAGTGGTACGTTCCCCTGAACAAACAGGTGCACAAGAGCGTCATGGTCAAGTAGACCCGGCCGATCGACGGCGGATCGACGGCGGCCCGCCGACCGCTCCGCGACCGACGCGGGCAAAAAAAGAGGTCCCCCGGAAATCGCCTTTCCGGGGGACCCTTTCGCTTTCGCGGGGGCGGGTTTCAGGAGTCGGTCCTGTCTCTCACCCGCTGCTCTTCGAGCATGTAGTAATTTATGGCTTTCTGGAGGGCCCTCGTGGCGTTCAGGTCCAGTTCGTGGAACTTCAGGCCCAGTTTGGCCACGGGATCCCCCGGGGCGTAGCTTATGCGGACCACCTCGGCCTCCCCGTTTATGGTGGTCTGGCCCCCCAGGGTCATGAAGTTGGGAAAGAAGAGGGTGAACCACAGGCGCATGCCCATGTTGGCCATGGGCGGGGCCGGGACCCCTATGAGGACGCCCCCGGCCGAGAAGTCGAAGAGGACGACCCTTCCGAAGGAGGGGTGGGTCTGGATGCTTATGTGGTCGTTGCTCACGAGGGTGAGCCTGTAGTCCATTCTGGCGTTGGTTTCGTTTATGCTCCCGGTCGGGGGGACGGAGAGGTAAACGGCCTGAACCTGTTCATCTTGGTTGAATTGGTAGGGGGCTATTTTGACAATCCTTCCCGTCCAGCCCCAGCGCAGGATTTCGCCGCTGACCGGTTCCCTGCCCACGAAAGTGACCTCCACCTCCCTCCCCACCATGGCGTTGGTCATCAACGGGTCGGTCTGGGAGATTATGATGAACTCGTCCGTGATCTCGTAGACCGAACCGTTGCGAACGTCAATCCTGTCGTTTATGAGATCGACGTCCAAAATGAGGTCGATGCGGGAATTCGGTCTCAAAAGGCGATCTACGGACCATGTGGTCGTCGTGGGTTCGGGCATGTGCTGGCCGCCTCTTTGATGGTGTGGAAGGGGAATCGCGCCGGGCGTCCGCGGGCCCCCCGGGTGGCGGGGGGGAAATCATTTCCGGATGTCGGTCGCGGCTCGGGAAATGCCGTCGAATGAAGGCGCGTTCGTCGGAAATTATAATTCAAAACGGGCCGGCGCGCAAGATTTGCCGTCCCGCCCCCGGATCCGGACGCGTTTTTGTCGTTTCGGGCATCGTTTCGCGAAAGGTCCCGCCCCGCGGAGGGGGGCGGAATCCCCGACAAACATATAACACGATGTCCCGCCTCCTGACAAATTCGCGAGGGGGGCGCGCGGGGGGACAAATTTCCCGAAAAACAGGGGGACCTTTTTCCCCGTTCCCGAAGAAAAGCCGCGGACGGACGACACCTCATGTGGAAAAGAAATTCGAAAAACCACAAAATTTTGTTGATTTTACCGCCGCCCTCTCGCGCCCGCGGGATTCCGGCCCTTCCGAAAAACCCTTTTGACTTTTTTCCCGGGGCGTTTCCGGCCGGAAGCGACCGGGC
Source organism: Deltaproteobacteria bacterium (assembly GCA_031278225.1). Taxonomy (GTDB): domain Bacteria; phylum Desulfobacterota; class Desulfarculia; order Adiutricales; family Adiutricaceae; genus JAITII01. The sequence continues at coordinate 5,543 of JAITKT010000100.1, read as the reverse complement.
TTCCCGAAAGTACCCGAAAAATCAAAAACCTTCAATCGCCCCGGAAAACCGGGGGGGACCCCGGACGCGAAGGGAATCGGGTCGGAAACCCGGGGACTTTCGGGGCATTCGGCGAAACCGGCGCGGACGGCGGGGCGCGGGGGGTTGGTCAAAACGGGAAACAATAGCGTAAAATCGGTTAAAACAAGTTAAAAAAAGTCATGATAAGCGATATTGACAAAAAACAACCCGAAATCGGTCATGTTCGGGGCGGGGTTTTCCCCTTCCGTTTCGCCCGAACTTGGGGACGACCTTCGCTTCCCCCTTCCCTCTCAATCGTTTCGCGCGTCTTTTCGCGGGGGGGGAGCTCTTCCCCTTCACCGGGATTCGCCCCCGACCGTTTCCGGAAGCTCCCCGGCGCGGACGAAAAAAGCCGCCCCGAAAACGCGATCGGGCCCGGGCGAACGGCGAATCGGGAGGCCCTTTCCTTGACAAGGAGGGGAGGGCGCAATATACTTCTTCCCGTCCAATCTTCGGATTGATTCGGTTTTCGGCGCCTTTTCGGATTCGGGAGTTGTTTTTTTCCCGGGCGTCCCAATTCGCCTCTTTCGCTCCGCGTGGGGGTTTTTCGAAAATCCGGATCGCCCTTCCCGGGGGCCGGACGTTTTTTTTCGCGGTCCCGGGCGGGATTTTGAAATTTGACGATTTTTTCGGGCTTTGGCGTTTCCCGTCCTTTTCGGGCGTTCGTTTCGGGCGTTCGTTTCGAGCGTTGGGGGGCCGCGTCCGAAAAGCGGGGTTTTTTCCGTCATCGTCATTTCGCGAATCGAAAAATCCACTTATAATGGCCTTGGATCGTTTTCGGGAAATTTTCACGGAAATTCCCGATCTTTTCTTTCATGGCCGCATTCGGGCATTTTTCCGCGAAACAAGGTTGGACGCGTGACATATGAGCATATTCTTTGAATTTCACTTGAAAATCATGGTGACAATGGTGGCATTGACGTTGGGCATGGCGATTCCCGAGGGGATCGCCCGCGCCGCGGGGGAGGAGAGTTACGTCCTTCCCAACGGGTTGAAGGTCATTCTCGCCCCCCGGGAGGGAATGAAGGTGGTTGACTCGAGGGTCATGGTCAAGGCCGGATCGGCTTCGGAGACGGGAAGGGCCGAGCACGGCCTCGCCCATCTCATGGAACACATGGCTTTCAAAGGCACCTCCAGGCGGGGGGTGGGGGAGATATCCAAGGTGATCGAGGCCCACGGGGGCGACACCAACGCCTACACGAGCTACGACGAGACGGTGTACTACATAGTGATGCCCTCGGAGAGCGCGGGAGTGGCCCTGGACCTCCTTTCGGACATGGTCTTCTCCCCGACCTACGACCCCGCCGAATACGCGAAGGAAAAGGAAGTGGTGATCGAGGAGATCCGCATGGGGATGGACAATCCCAACACGAAACTCGACGAGACCTTCCTTTCCGATTCCTTCACCCCGGAGCATCCCTACGGGCACAGGGTCATAGGCTGGCCGGAAACGGTCGAGAACGCGTCGAGGGACACGGCCCTCGCCTTCCACGACAAGTTCTACCGCCCCGACAACTGCGTCCTCGTGATATCCGGGGGTTTCGACCCGGAGGAAATCAAGGCCCTGGTCGACAAATACTTCAAGGATTTCCAAAATCCCGCCGCGGCCCTTCCCGGGACCGGGGTCATCCCCATGCCCAGGAAACCACCGAAGATTCAGGTCCTCCGGGACAAGAACGCCAAGGTGCCCAAGCTTTTGGCGGGCTTTCTCGCTCCCTCCGGGGGGGACAGCCTCGCCCCGACGGCGGACCTCCTCTCCTCGGTTCTTTCCTCGGGAAGGTCCTCCCGTTTCGAGGAAAACATCAAAAACGCCGGACTCGCCACGAGCGTCGACTCCACCTTCCTGGGCTTCAGGCGGGGGGGAACCTTCGTGACGTCGATCGAGACGGAGAGGGACAAGGTCATCCCGGCCTTCAAGGCGCTGATCGCCGAGCTCAACGCCCTCCCGACCAAGGTCCCCGCCGCGGACGAGATCGACAAGTCCAGGGCCCTGGCCTCGAGGGCCTTCGTGGACGGGCAGGAGACCCCCTGGGCCCTCGGGGCGGTCATCTCCAACTTCGAGCTCCACAACGACGACTACCGCATCAAGGACGCCTACCTCACCATCTGGTCCAAACTGGGCTCCCGGGACCTCGTGAATTTCGCGAAAAGCGTCTTCGCTTCGGACAATCTGACGGTCACCCTTCTTCTTCCGGAAGAGGACGAGGCGATAACCCCGGAGGAACTTTTGGCCGTCGCCCGGGAACTTAACCTTCCCGAGCCCGCGGCCGACGCCGCCGCCGACAGGGCCGCCTTCGGGGAGCACGTCCTTTCCAACGGGGTCAGGGTCCTCGCCCTGAGGGATCCGTCCCTTCCCAAGGTCGTCGCGACGGCGGGTTTCCTCGCGGGAAGGTTTTCCGAGGAAAAGGGGAAAGAGGGGGTGAACGCCCTCATGGTCGAGGTCTGGCCCAAGGCCACGGTTTCCAAAAGTTCCAAGGAGGTCTCTTCCCTCACGGATTCCCTGGGGCTCCGTTTGGTGGGGTCTTCGGGGAACACCGTCACCGGACTCGAGACCTCCTTCCTCTCGAAGGACCTGGACGAGTCCCTCGCGCTCTTTTTGGAGATTTTGAAGGAGCCGTCCTTCCCGGAGGAAGACTTCCTGATCAAGAAGGAGGAGCAGCTGGACCTCATCCGCTCCGAAGAGGAGAGCCTTTCCTCGAGGGCCTTCAAGCTCTTCCGGAAGAACCTCTTCCGGGGGCACCCCTTCGCCGCGCCGGCGACCGGCACCGCGGAAAGCGCGGAAAAACTGAAAAGGGACGATTTGACCAAGGTTTACGCCGAACTCGCGAGGCCGGAAAACATGGTCTTCGCGATCGCGGGGGACATAAACGTCAAGGAGGTCCTGGACGCCCTGGAGGCGGGCCTCGGGACCTGGAAGCCCGCGGGGACGGCCGCGAAGGTCGCGCTCCCCGATTCCCCCGGTCCTTTGAAGGGCGTGACAAAGGGATCCATCGAGGTCGACAGTTCCCAGAGCCATCTCATCCTCGGGTTCATGGCCCCGAACGTCCAAAGCCCCGACAGGGCCCCGGTCGAGGTCCTGAACTCCATCCTGAGCGGCATGGGGGGGATCCTCTTCCGCGAGCTCAGGGATCAAAAAAGCCTCGCCTACTCGGTCACCTCCGTCTACTCCCCGAGCAAGACGACCGGTTACTTCGCCTTCTACATCGGAACGGCCCCGGAAAAGTCGGTCGAGGCCATGACGGGCATCCTGGAGATCGCGAAACGGGCGAGGGACGAAACCTTTGACCTCAAGACGGTCGAAGACGCCAAAAACCGCCTCATCGGCCTGGACCTCATGTCCCACCTGACTTTGAGGGTCCTTTCCGCGGAGGCCTCGGGCTTCGCCCTGACGGACCTGCCCCTCGATTTCAACGACAAGCGTCTGGAGGCCGTCCGCGGGGTCACGCCCGAGGACGTCCGAAGGGTCGCGAAAAAATACCTGACCCCGGGAGAGTCGGTCCTGACGGTCGTGGGGAACGCCGAGTCCATAAAAAAGACGGAAGCGCTTTTCGATAAATTCTGAGTCTTGTTCGTCCTTGCCCGTCGGGCCCCGGGGGTCTTTCCGCCGGGGCCTTTCGAATGGTCCGGGACGGCTTTTTTCCGTATTTTCGTTTTCCCCCGGGGGCTTTTTTCCGGGGGGGCTTTTTCCCATCATCCCTTTTTTCCGGGGAATTCCTCCGTTTCGCTTTTTCGTCGGGCGTTCGGGGGAAAACCCCGTTCGCGCGGGGCGGCGCCATGCACAGACCCGGTTTCAACGTCAAAGACTCGCCGGTCGTAAGGTTTCTGAGACTGTTGCCCAGAGGGCTCGCTTTTTTCCTGGTCGGCCTTTACGCGAAGGTTTTCCTCAGGCCGAAGTTCGTCGACCTCAGGTTCCTGTACGCGGTGAGCGGACCGGCGTTGCTTCTGGCCAACAGAACGTCTTTGATTGACCCCCTGATCCTCGCGCTCCGGAGCCCCGCGCGTCTGACCTTCGCCCTGGACGAGACCTGGGCCAAGACCTTTTGGGTGTCCGTCATAAAGAGCCGGGCCAAAGTCATTCCGATAAACCGGGACAAACCCGTCGGCCCCCAGGGGGTCCGGGACGCCCTGGACAAGGGGGAGGTGGTGGTCCTCTTTCCGGAGGCCCTCTTCACGACTCACGGAAGCAACATGAAGATCTCCGAGGAGGTCGGGGTCTTCGCGATCGACGCGGACGTCCCGACCCTCCCCGTGATATTCGACGGCCCCCAGCATTCCCGCTTCGGGATGGTGAGGCTGCACGTCAAAAACGCCCCGAGGAAGGCTCCGATCAAGGTGACGATCTTCGCCCCGAGGAAGCTCGATTTTCCCGAGCGGGAAAACGAGCCCGCCATCGCGAGGACCAAGAGGGCCGCGACGGCGGTCTACGAAATCTTCCACGAGCACGGGTTTTGGGCCAAGGACTTCGACAAGAACCTCTGGACGGCCCTGGAGGACGCCGCGAAGCTTTACGGGAAAAACCGGGTTATTCTGGAGGACGCGGACAGGAAGCCCATGACCTACCGGGAGATCATCCGGGATTCCAAGAGATACGCCTTCCACCTGGAGAGTCTTTCCAAACCCGGGGAAAACGTGGGGATAATGCTCCCCAACTGCGTTTACAACGTCCTTTCCCTCTTCGGGCTCTGGTGCCTCGGGAGGGTTCCCGTGATCCTGAACTTCACCCAGGGGGCGGTTCTCGTGAACGCGGCCATAAGGACGGCCCTCGTCAAAACCGTCGTGACTTCCAGAAGGTTCGCGAAACAATCGGGCCTCGAGAAGCTTCTGGTCGAGCTCAACGCGAGGATCGTCTACGTCGAGGACTTCAAGTTCCCCTTCGCCGTCAAATGGAACGCCTTCCGCCGGAAACCGACCCCGACCCCCCACGACGCCCCGGGGGTCATAGTCTTCACCTCCGGTTCCGAGGGCTCTCCCAAGGGGGTCCAGCACAGCCACAGGAGTCTCTTTTCCAACAACCACCAGACCACCCGCCACCTGGACTACTCCGAGGACGACGTCCTCTTCGACCCCATGCCCATGTTTCACACCATCGGGCTCAACATGCTCATGCTCATGCCCCTGCTCCAGGGCATGTACACCTTTCTCTACCTGAGCCCCCTCCACGCCCACACCATTCCCGAACTCCTCTACGAGCTCGGGGTCACCATGGTGGTGGCCAGCGACACCTTCGCCAACGCCTGGGCCCGGGAAGGGCATCCCCGGGACTTCTCGACCCTCCGGATCCTCCTCTGCGGTTCCGAGCGCATCAAGGAGAAGACCCACGAGAAGTTTTTGAAAGAGTTCGGGGTCCGGATCTACGAGGGTTACGGGGTGAGCGAGGCCGCCCCGGTCCTGGCCGTCAGCTCCCAAATGAACTACAGACTCGGGGCCTGCGGAAACTTCCTCCCCGGAATCAAGACCAAACTCACCCCGGTGGACGGCATAGA